>JBOGYN010000453.1:0-7858 GCA_050696855.1 Solirubrobacteraceae bacterium
ATCTCGCCGAGCTCGAGCGCCTGGTGGAGGCGATCGTCACCGCCCCGACCCGCGAGGCGGCGCTGGCGGTGATGGCCGACCTACCGGCGCTCTCAGATGAGCCGGTGTCGCCCCCCGCCCGCGCCCGGGGACGCCGCGGTCACGGCCATTCCGACCAGCCCGACCCAGACTGGCGGCCGACCGCCGAGCGTTTCCGCGACCCGCGCAGCAACCGGGTGATGCGGGTGTATGAGGACGCTGCCGGCGGTCGCCACTACGTCCCCGACGGCTGACTTGCTCAGCTGCGGCCGCCTCCGAGCAGGCGCAGCATGAGCAGGAACACGTTGAAGATGTCCAAGAAGATCCCGGCCGCGATCGGCACCGCGCTGGACATGTTGGCCCGGCGCAGGCGGTTGAAGTCAAAGATCGTGAAGCCACCGAAGATGACCAGCCCGAGCACTCCATAGATCACGTTGGCGCCCGGAATCGAGACGAACAGGAGCACGATCCCGAACCCGATCAGCGCGATCAGGGCCCAGAACAGCGTCCGTCCCCACGAGGAAAGATCGCGTCGGGTGGCGTAGCCGTAGGCACCGAGCGCGGCCGTGAAGCCCGCGGTGGCGCCGGCCGATTGCCAGAGCACGGCGGGATCGCTCTTGGCGTACACGGCCAGCACCGGGCCGACCGCCATGCCGAGCAGCAGCCCGAGCGCAAACAGGAGGCCGACGGCGAGCTGCTCGTGACCCCGGCGGGACGCGAACTGCAGTCCGAAGATGCAGGCGAACGCGACGAAGAAGAGGACGATGGCGGTTCCGCCGGTCAGGTTGCGGCCGATGTAGGCCCCGAGCGCGGTGCAGCCGACGGTCAGGGCGACCAGACCCATGACCTGGCCGAACACGCTGCGGGTCTCGTCGCGGGTGAGGACGCGATCGCTGACGCCGAATCGATATCGCTGGGTGGCAGGCATGCTCTTAATTCTACTCAACGTGGTCAGCTCCCTGACCCAATCGCGACCGGCCCGTTCACCCGTGATACTGGGGTGGTGGCCAACAGCGCCGTAGCGTCGACCGTCCCCGCCGCCGACCCGGTCCGCCCCGCGATTCCCCGAGCGGCCTGGTTGCGGCTGGCCGCCTGCACGGCGGCCGCGGCTCTGCTTCAGCTCGACGGAACGCTGATCACCGTCGCGCTGCCCTCGGTGGCCCACGGTCTCGGCGTCAAGGGGAGTTCGACGTCGGTCGTCCTCAGCGCCTACTTCGGCGCCTACGCGCTGCTGTTGCTGCCCGGCGGTGAGCTGGTCGACCGCTTCGGCGTCCGCCGTCTGGCCCTGATCGGCCTGGCCCTGTTCGCGCTCGGCGCGGTGGCCGGAGCGCTGGTGACGAACTTCGGAGAGTTGATCGGTGCCCGCATCCTGCAGGGGGCCGGGGCCGGTTTGGTCAGCCCGGCGGCACTGGCCGGCGCCGTCAGCGGCTTCCCGGCCGAGCGGCGCGGCAGCGCGCTGGGCATCTGGGGCGCGAGCGCCGGGGTGTCCAACCTCCTCGGCCCCCTCCTCGGCGGGCTGCTGACTGTCGCCTTCGGCTGGCGCGCGGACTGGTGGGCGCTGGTTCCCCTCACCCTGCTGGTCGCGGTGGCGATCGTCCGCCTGGTGCCCGCGGTGTTGGAAGGCCCCGCGGAGGAGGGCGGGAACCCGAGCATGAACCGAATCGTGCTCGCGGCCACGCTGGTTGCGGCCCTGACCTTCGCGGTCATGATCGGCTCCTTTTACATCGCCGAGCAGTATCTCCAGCGGGTGGCCGGCTTCTCGGCTTTGGGCGCGTCAGGCGCGCTCGTGCTCGTCGCCCTGCTGGTCGGCGCGGCCGCGCCCCTGGCCGGAAAGCTCGTCGACCGCCGCGGCGAGCAGCTCCCGGCGGTGCTCGGGTTCATCGGGGCCGGACTTGGGCTGGCCATCCTCGGCCTGCCGGGCGTGAGCCTGGACGGGCTGGTGACGATCTTGCCCCTGATCCCGGTCGGGCTCGGGCTCGGGATGCTGTTTGTCCCCACCTCACGCGCGGCCCTGAACGCCAGCCCGCAGGCTTCGCACGGGCGAACCTCGGCGATCCTCTCGGTCGGCCGCCTGCTCGGCGCCGCCGTCGGCGCGGGCCTGGCCGGTATAGCCCTGTCGGGGACTCTGACCGCCTCCACCGTGCATCACACCCTGCTGCTCGGCGCCGCGCTGTGCCTGGTCGTGGGGATTCCGGCCTCGAGCCTGCTGCGACCCGCTAGGCACTGACCTCGCGCAGCACGGCGGCGACCTCGTCGGGGGCGTCCCAGAACGGCATGTGGCCGGCGTCTTTGAGGACGATGTTGCGGACGTTGGCGGGCAGCTGTCGGGGGCGGTCGACGAGACGGTCGTGCTCGGGCCAGATCAGGGTCAGCGGCCCGGGGATGCGCGCCAGGTCCTCAAAGCGCCCGGCGCGCATCGCCTTGTTGACCGCGATGAAGCCGCTCGCGCTCGCGTAGGCCCGCACGAGGTGCGCGGATTGCGCGGCCGGGACCCGCTCGGGATGAGCGACGGCACTGGCCAGCAGCAGCCTCCGCCCGCAAGCGCTGGCGGCCACCGGACCGACCAGCGGCCGAAGTGTCTTGGCGAGCCGGTGGGCGAGGCTCGGCTTGCGCACCAGCGGCTGGGGCCACAGCCCGGCGGGGGCGATCGCCGAAGTCGAGCGGGTGACGCCGCGCAGCCCCAGCTCGAGGGCCACCCAGCCGCCCAGCGAGTTACCGGTCACGTGCGGGCGTTCGATCCCCAGTGAGGACAGCAGCATCGCCACCGCTCCGGCCAGGGCCCGCGCCGTCGGCGTCTCGTCGCGCAGCGGGGCCGACTCGCCGAAGCCGGGCAGGTCCACGGTCACCAGTTCGCGCTCGAGCGCCAGGCGCTCCACGATCGGCGCCCACACCTGACGGTCGGCGCCCAGGGGATGCAACATGACCAGCGCGGGTCCGCTCCCGACGCGGTCATAGGCAATGCCCGTCGGGGACTCAGTCATCCACGGCGAGCGCGAGCAGCCCGGACATCAGGGCCGACCCGCCGCCCACAAGTACGGTCGCCAGAGCCGCTCTCTCGGGCGAGGCCTTCACCGTCGGACCCGGCGCTTGATCCGCGCGCCGGCGGTCAGCTCGTGGCGGGCCAGTGAGTCACCGATCAACCAGATCGTGGGCGGCCACAGCCCCACGAACAGGGCCCGGCGCTCGGCATTTCCGCGCTCGTCCTGGTCAACCGTCTTGGCCCGGATCCAGAGTCCGATGCAGAGCCCGACCGCGCCGATCGAGGACGCCTGCATGACCCCGGCGCGTAGGCCACAGCGGTACAGGAGAGAGCTGAGCACGGCTCGATCCTAGCCGCCGCAGGCCCCCGGGGCTGGCCGGTTGATCGTGCTCGGTAGCCTCGGACCGATGCCGAGACGCCCGCCCCCCGAGCGCGTCGAGGCCGGCGAAGTGATGGGCGTGGCGGACGGCTACGGGCCGCTCTTTCACCGCCGCTACCGGACCGAGATCCGGGACGCCATGCTCTCTCCCGACGAGCTGTTTGCGCGCCTGACGGCCAACCTCAACCGGGCCGCTCCGATCAGGTTCGCCCGCTTTCAGCGCCTGCTCGGAGACAAGGGCACGATGGCCGTCGGGGATGAGTACGTGGATGGCCAAGGAGATCCAGTTGCACGGTGCGCGCCTTCTACGACGTCGACGCCCCCATGGAGGGGCGCGACATGCTGCTCGAGCTGCGGGCGCTGAACCTCGTCCACGTCTACGTCGGCGTGCGCGTCAACCAGGTCTATGACCACACCCGGAGGGTCAAGGGGCGCGCGGTCCGGGTGTTCGGGTGGAACTACCGCACGCTCGAGGGTCACGTGGAACGCGGCCAGATGGACTGGGAGGTGTGGAAGTGGCCGGACACGGGCGAGGTCTGTTTCCACGTTTACTCGGTCTCGCGGCCGGCCTCGATCACCAACCCGGTCATCCGGACCGGCTTCTGGCTGCTGCGCGGCCACGAGCGCGGCGTGTTCTTGGGTAGCACCGACCGCCGCATGCGCGCCTTCACCGAGCTCGGGCTGCGCGGCGACGGACGGGCCGACGAGATCCGGGCGGCCAGCGACACCCTCACGGCCCGCCGCCTGTCAGTGCAGGACCCATCCCACGACGCGCTCGCCGGGCAGGTAGACCGGCCCGCGCGCGGCGGCGATCCCGGGGCGCCATGAACCATTTCCCGCTCTGAGGCGTACTTACCGTCATGAGCAAACTTTCGACGGCGCTCATGTACCTGCGCCGCACTCCCAAGCTGTCTGAGCCGACCGACCTCTACGAGCACCAGGTCAAGCTGCTCGACGGTGGCGAGCTCGATCTCGCCACCCTGCGCGGTAAGCCCACCCTGTTTGTCAACACGGCCAGCAAATGCGGCTACACGCCGCAGTACGAGGGCCTCCAGGATCTCTATAAGGCCTACGCCGGCCGGGGACTGCAGGTGCTGGGCTCACCGTCGGCCGACTTCGCTGACCAGGAGTTCGACGACGCCGACGAGATTGGCGCCTTCTGTCAGAAGAACTATGGCGTCACCTTCCCGCTCACCGAGCGCACCTCGGTCCGGGCCGATCCGTCTCCGCTGTGGAGCGATTTGGCCCGGCAGCCCAACTCGGGGCCGCCGGTCTGGAACTTCACCAAGTACCTGGTCGGGGCCGACGGCAAGCTGATCGCCCGCTGGGCGACCAAGGTCAAGCCCGAGGACCCGGAGATCGTGTCCGCGATCGAGGCTGCGCTCCCCGCGGCCTGAGTCGGGTCAGCCTAGTCGCCCCCGAGCGGGGGCGGCCCGCGGCGATAGCGTGGCGGCGTGCGCGAGAGTCGGATCGGGTTGCGAGTCAGCGGGACAGGCGCGGCCGCGTCCGCGGTGCCATCACCGTCAGCGCCGCGCGCCCGCGGGACCTCAACGATCGGTTGCAGGCCCAGTGATTAGGCAAGTTCGAACGCCCCCCGGACGTCATTGACGACTCCGGCCGGGACGCGCTCGGCGGTCAGGACCGCCGCCCACTCGGCGGCGGACTGTTGCTTGAGGGCCGGCTCAAGCTCGGTCCGCAGCTGCGATCGGTGGCCGACGCGGTCTTTGTTGGTGACAAAGCGCTCGTCGCTGGCCAGGGCCGGGACGCCGAGCACCTCGCACAGGGACGCGAACTGCCGATCGTTGCCGACCGCGATCACCAGGTCGCCGCCGCCGGTGGCGTACAGGTCGTAGGGCGAGATGCTGGGATGGGCGTTGCCGAGGCGCTCAGGCACAACCCCGGCGATCGTGTAGCCCGAGGCCTGGTTGACCAGCGCGGCCAGGAGCGCCGAGAGCAGGTCGACCTCGACCCGCTGGCCTTCACCGGTCGCCTCGCGGTGGCGCAGCGCGGCCAGGATCCCGACCGACGCGAACAGTCCGGCCAGGATGTCGACCAGCGCCACACCCACCTTCTGGGGCTCGCCGTCGGGTGAGCCGGTGATGCTCATCAGGCCGCCGACGGCCTGCACGAGCAGGTCATAGCCGGGCAACTCGGCGCCGCCCCCGCGCCCGAAGCCGGTGATCGAGCAGTAGACCAGGCCCGGGTTGGCCGCTGACAGGGTCTCGTAGCCGAGCCCGAGCTTGTCCATCACGCCGGGGCGGAAGTTCTCCACGAACACGTCGGCCTCGCGCGCCAGCTCGCGCGCGCGGGCGAGGTCACTGAGCGCCGAGAGGTCGAGCGCCAGGCTGTGCTTGTTGCGGTTGACGGCCGAGAAGTAGGTGGCGTCACCGTGCTCGTCGTGGGGCGGACCCCATGTCCGGGTCTCGTCGCCGACCCCGGGGCGCTCGACCTTGGTCACGTTGGCGCCCAGGTCGGCCAACATCATCGTCGCGAACGGGCCGGCCAGGACGCGCGAGAAATCGAGGATCTCGAGCCCGTCCAGAGCGCCTCTGTCGTGGCCGCCGTTCACAGTCGGCATGATTGACCAGATCCGCTCCGCGTGCCTGCCGCCCCGCCGTCCATGACCTCGCTGGCCACAGTGTTCGCCGCCCCCGGCTCGGTGACCGGGTACGCCGCCCTTGGGCTGGCCGTGCTGATGGGTGGGCTGTGGCTGGTCAGCATCCGCCGGCGCGACGTCTCGATTGTCGATCCGGTCTGGGGCCCGGCGTTCGTGCTCGTGGCCGTGATCGCCGCCCTGACGGGTAGTGGGGACTCGGGCCGGCGCTGGCTGCTGTTCGCCCTCACGGCCGTCTGGGGATTGCGGCTCGGCGGCTACTTGGTCACCCGCAAGCTCGCTGACCCCGGGGAGGACCGGCGCTACCAGGTCATGCGTGAGCGCAAGGGTGAGGCCTTCGTGCCCTGGAGCCTGGTGGCGATCTTCGGCCTCCAGGGCTTGCTGGTCCTGATCGTCTCGCTGCCGCTCCAGGTCGCGGCTGGCCGGCCGGCGGACATCGGCGCGTCGGTGATCCCGGGCGTGGTGCTGTTCGCGACCGGCCTGGCGTTTGAGACGATCGGCGATGAGCAGCTGCGGCGGTTCAAGGCGCGGCCCGACTCAGAGGGCGCTGTGATGGACCGCGGTCTCTGGCACTACACCCGCCATCCCAACTACTTCGGTGACTTCTGTGTCTGGTGGGGTCTGTGGCTGATCGTGCTCCCGGCCGGCGGCACGTGGTGGACGCTGGTCGGGCCGGTGGTGATGAGCACGCTGCTGATCCGTGTCTCGGGCAAGGCGCTGCTCGAGCGCGACCTGGCCAAGCGCCGGCCCAAATACGCCGAGTACGTCAAGCGCACCTCGGGCTTCTTCCCGCTCCCTCCCAAACGGAGGGGCGTCTAGGTGCTCGTGCGGGGCTCCAGCAGGTAGTGGCTGACCAGCCAGCGGTTGCCGCCTCGGTAGCGCCAGATCACGTCAGTCGAGATCAGAAAAAGCCGCCAGGTGGCCAGCAGCCGGCGGGCCTCGCGCTCCGAGCGTCCCGTGCCGCGCAACACCTCGAGCGCCAGTTCGGCGTTCTCATCCAGGCGCGCCAACCACGCCTGCAGCGTGCGGGCGTAGTGGGTGCCCGGGACGATCCACTCGTCGGCGAGCACGAGGTCGCTCTGAAAATGGGCCAGGAGCTCGTGGCTGGGCATCAGGCCGGCGGTGAAGAAGCGAGCCGCTGCCCACGTCCCTTCGAACCGGTAGGGCAGCGTGCGGTGGCTGAAGACGTGGACGAAGGCCTTGCCCGTGTCGGGCTCCAGCCAGCCGCCGATGCGGCGCAGCAGCTCGCGCCAGTTGCGCATGTGCTCGAACATCTCGATCGACATCACGCGATCAAACCGCTCGCCGGGCGCGAACTCGTTGACATCGGCGGTGATCACCTCGAGGTTGGTGAGCCCCCGGCGCTCACGCTCTGACTCGATCCACTCGCGCTGGCCGTGGGAGTTGGAGACCCCCGTCACGTGTGCGGCCGGATACTGCTCGGCCAGCCACAGCGACAGCGAGCCCCAACCACAGCCGAGATCGAGGATCCGCATCCCGTCGCGGACCTGGGCGCGTTCGCTGGACAGGGCCAGCATCGCCTCCTCGGCCTGCGCCAGAGAGGCCACGCCGTCGTTCCACAGACAGCCCGAGTACTTGCGGCGCGGGCCCAGGATCAAGCCCAGGAAAGCGGCGGGCAGCTCGTAATGCTGCTCGTTGGCCTTCTCGGGCACCTCGGCGATCGGCCCAGAGGACATGCGCTTGACCAGCGCCCGCAGTCGCGTCTGCTGACCGGCCACCCCGCCGGCGGACTCGCGCCGCTCGCGATCCCAAGCGCCGTACAGCGAGCCGGCCCGCAGCAGCGCGTCGGGGAGGAGGGTTCGCTCCAGCGCGCCGTCGAGCAGCTGGTAGCGGCGCGGTTCGGGCG
>JBOGYN010000454.1:0-5402 GCA_050696855.1 Solirubrobacteraceae bacterium
GTGCCACGCCGGCCGCACGCCGGCCGTGTCCTCGATCGCCGCCAGACCGCGGGCGATGTCGTCGCGGACCTCACCCGGGGTCATGCGCAGCTGGAGGCGGTGGCGAAACCCGTGCAGAGCGACCTCGTGCCCAGCAGCCCTGATCTCGGCCACGAGCTGCGGCCAGCGCCGCGCCTGCTCACCGATGACGAAGAAGGTTGCGCGCGCGCCCGCGCGCGCGAGCACCTCGAGAACAGCCGGGGTGCCTTCGGGGTGGGGGCCGTCGTCGAAGGTCAGAGCCACGCCATCGGCCCCGGGAAGGCGGCAGGGAAGCTCGAGCGCCCGGGCGGCGCGATCGTTGACCGGGGCCAGCAGGTGGGCGAGCATGACATGGATGATGGCCGACGGCCCGTCGTTCTCAGCTAGCGTCGTGTTATGACTGGAGATGGAGAGCCCGACCTCGACCGGTGGATCAGCGCCCCGGCGCTGCGGGTCGCCCATCACCGAGCCAGCGACGTCGCCGCCGACCAGCTGTGGGCGGCCGCCCAGGCGGTGCGACTGTCCGAGACGACGGTGCTCGGACGGCTCGTGCGCTGGCGGATCCCTGGGCTGGCCCAGGACGTCCGCTTCGACGAGCTGTTCCGAGAACCCCCGTTCATGGTGCTCGAATCGAGCGAAGCGTCACTCGTTTCGGGGCTGGTGGGGCGGATCTGGACCCTGCGCCGTGACTACCCGCAGCTCGCCACCGCGCACGAGTTCGACGACTGGTCACAGCGCGGCACGGCGCGAGTCATATTCGCCACCTGGGTGCGGTCACGCCCCGAGGGAGGCGCCGTGATCGCCGTCGAGGCGCGGGTGCAGGCAATCGGGGGGCAGGGCCGGATCGGGGTTGCCGCGGTGCGACCGCTCGTGCGCGCCTTTCAGCACCTGATCGCCTCCGAGGGGATCGCCGCCGCCGCGCGGCGCGCTGAGCGGGCATGACCGGCCGGCTCGCCTGCGCCGCTCTCGCCTGCGCCGCGCTCGCCCTGGCGGTGGCCACCGGCTGCGGTGCCTCCTCCACGCGCCCGCAGAGGGCCGCGGCCAAGCCGGCAGCGGCCCGCGGCGGCCCGACACCGGGGCCCCCGCCGCCGGTGCATCTCCAGCTCGCTCTCCCGCAGATCGGTCTCTCAAACGCGCCGACGGTGAGCTACGCGACGACCACGGGCCACTCCGGCGTGCGAGGCGTCGTCACTCCCGCGGGGGCCACGATCTACATGCGGGGACCGGACGGAAGCCGGACGGCCGTCAACCCGGGAACGGACGGCAGCTTCGAGGTCGTGGCCAGCCTCCAGCCCGGCACCAATTCGTTTCACTTCACCGCTGCTCGGCTCGGCTCGGTGAGCGCGGCCGCCCGCCTGGCGATCACGTGGCGCGGACGCGCCGCGGCGGCGCGCGTCCGAGCCATCCAAGCCGATCCCGCCAAGTACCTGGCCCCGGCGAGCGCCGGGCTCAACCACAAGCTCCCCGCGGTCGCCAAGCTACCGCCGGTCACCGCCCCCGCCCACCGGGTGCGGGTGACGTTCACGCTGAACACGATCAAGGCGCCGGCGCCGCCGGCGGTCGGAGGTGACGGGCGCTGGCTGGACGGCTTTGAGCTGACCGAGTACTACCCGGCGCTTGAGTCCTGGTTCGTGGGCCGGCCGGTGGCCACCCCCGGTCTGACCGCGAGCCATCGGATCGACTGGCTCTACTCCGCGCGGGGACTCTCGATGGAGGGCGACGGCATCGGCCTGGACGGCAAGCCGTACCACATCGCCAGCCTCGGCGCGGGCGGCTGGCTGACCGCCGGCGGCGGCAGTGGAGCTCAGTTCGGGGTCGGCGCCAACGCCCCCTTCTGGCGCACCGGCGGCTTCTGGCGCAGCGGCTCGGGCGCGCTCACCTTCCCGCTCGCCACCGGCAGCTGGTCGGCGGGCGTGGGCACGCGCTACGTGCCACCCCCGGCTGGGATCTCGTTCGCCCCCGGCCCGTCGCGCCCCCTCTCCTACCTGCGCAGCGTGGCCGTCGACCCGCGGCTGATTGCGTTCGGCAGCCACATCTATATTCCCGCCTACGCGGGCGTCAACGGCGGCTGGTTCCAGGCCGACGACACGGGCGGCGCGATCATCGGTCGCCACCTCGACATCTTTCGGCCGCCCCCCTCCAATCCGGCCGACCAGGGCAACTTCACCACCGGCCAGCAGGTTTACGTCATCCCGCCGGGCCGACCGCTGCCCTAGACGAACTGGACCACCGCGCCGGACTCGTGCTCGATTCCAGGCGTAATACACCACGGATCGCGCGAGGCCCAACGCGGCCACCCTTGGAGCGGGGCCACGCTTGTGTGGCGAGGCCGCAACAATCGCGGTCCACGAGCCGCCGGCGGGTCTAACGTCCGGGGTGACGATGGAGACGCCCGTCGACTTTGACGCCGAGGTGACGATTCGCTTTGTGCGCTACGCCAACGCGGACACAGGCTGGGCGGTGGTCGAGGCCGCCACCTCCGACGGTAGCCCGGTGGCCCTGGTGGGCCCCCTCGTCCACCTCGAGGAACGCGAACGAGTCCGGGTGACCGGGACCTGGGTCAACGACAGCCGCTACGGCGCGCAGGTGAAGGTCAGCCAGGCGCGGCCCCTCCCTCCCGACGATCCCGACGTCCTGGTCGGCTACCTCAAGCGGGTCACGCACGTGGGGGCCAAGCGGGCCGCCGGCCTGGTCACGCGCTTTGGCGCCGCTGGGGTGCTGGACGCGATCGATGCCGATCCGGCCGGCGCCTTCAGGAGCGCTGGACTGCGCGGCCGGCGGGGCGAGGAGGCCGCGGCCTCCTGGCAGACGATCCGCGTCACCCGCCGCCTGCACCTGCTGCTCGCACCCCATGGCCTGGCCTATCTCGCGGCCCGGATTCACGAGCACTACGGGACCGGCGCCCACGAGATCCTTACCGCCGACCCCTACGAACTGACCAGCCTGTTCGGGGTCGGCTTCGCGATCGCCGATCGGATCGCGCTCGCGACCGGGAACGACTCCCACAGCCCGGAGCGCGAGCGGGCGGCGATCGTGCACGTCCTGGCCGAGGCGGAGCGCAGCGGTAGCACCTGTCTGCCGATCGGCGACGCCACCGCTCAGGCCACGGTGCTGCTCGGCGAGGAGCCCTCAGCGGCGGCGATCGAAGCGCTGATCGCCACCACGGCCGTCACCCGCGAAGGAAACTGGCTGTACCGCACCGCGACCGCCGAGCTCGAAGCCGAGCTGGCCGCCCGCGTGGACGAGCTGATCGCCGCCGAGCCCTCCGAGCGGCTCGGCGAACCGGGAGGCGCGGCGGCCCCGGAGCTGACCGACGAGCAGCGGGCCGGGCTCACAGCCGCGTTTGCCCATCGTCTGTCGGTCATCACCGGCGGCCCGGGGACGGGCAAGACGGCATCGATCAGGTCAATCGCCGCATCCGCCGCGGGCCGCCGGGCGCGGGTCATGCTGCTGGCCCCGACCGGGCGCGCGGCGGTGCGGATGACCGAGGCCAGCGGGCTGCGGGCCCGGACCGTCCACTCGGCGCTGGGCTGGATTCCGGGCGAGGGACCAACCCACGACGAGCAGGATCCCCTCGCCTGCGATCTGTTGATCCTCGACGAGACCTCGATGGCCAACCTGGAGCTGCTGGTGACATTGCTGCGGGCGGTCGGCGAAGACACCCACGTGGTCCTGGTGGGCGATGCCGACCAGCTCGCGCCGGTCGGCGCCGGCAAGCCGTTCGCCGAGCTGGTGAGCAGCGAACGGGTGCCGAGCACCCGCCTGACCCACATCTTCCGCCAGGCCGCGGGGAGCATGATCGTCCAGGGCGCGCACGCCATCCGCCGCGGCGCGATGCCCGAGTTCGCCCCCGCCGACGGCATGCGCCGCGACCTGTTCCTGATCGAGCGGCCTTCAGCCCGCGAGGCCCTGGCCGAGATCGTCTCGCTCGTGGCGCACCGGCTGCCCGCTCACTACGACGTCGATCCCGTCCGCGACATCCAGGTGTTCGCCCCGGTGTACCGCGGCGAGCTGGGAATCGACGCCATCAACCTGGCCCTGCGGCAAGCGCTCAATCCCGACGGCGCGCCGGTGCGCGGCGGCCGCCTGCGCCTGGGCGACAAGCTGATGATGACCGGGCGCAATCTGCACGAGCTCGGCCTGATGAACGGGACCCTGCTGCGACTGCTCGACGAGATCAGCGGCGGGGACGGTGACTCGGCCGCGCTGCTGGTCGGGGCCGAGGAGGCAGTTTTCCGCCTGCCCCCGGAGGACGCCGAGCGCCTGCGCCTGGCTTATGCGTGCTCGGTCCACCGCGGCCAGGGCATCGAGCTCCCAGTGGCCGTGATCGTGGCCCACCCGGCGGCCGGCGCCTTCTTTCTGCGCCGGGAGATGCTGTACACGGCCGTCACCCGGGCGCGACTGGCGACGGTCATCGTCGGCACCCGCCAGGTGATCGCCCGTGCGGCGGCGACCGCCGACACCGGCCGGCGCCACGGCCGGCTCGGGGAGCGCTTGGCGGCGGCGGCGGCCGGACGTCGACCTACCGATCACTCAGTGAGGGCTCCGAGGCTTCCAGGCGACGGCGGGCCCGTCCCGGTCATCTTGAAGTTGCCGCCCGTGACGTCGATCTGATTGGCCTCGACAAAGCCACTGGTGTCGACGGTCTCGCCAACGTCCACCGTGGCGAGGGGGGCAAAGACCCAACCGGTCCCCAGGTCCAAATTGCCGAGCGAAAGCTTGGATGCCCCGGTCTGGTAAAGGAGCAGGTTGTCGGCGTAGGGAGCGATGCCCTTGCCGCTCGCGGAGATGCTGAAGCTGTTGGCGACGAAGCTGATGCCGCCACCGTTTCCCTTCAAGGCGCCCCTGAGGGTGATCTTGCCCGTCGCGCAGTACACGCCTGGCGCGATCGTCCCGCTGAGGTTGAAGGTCGGCTGGGAGAACGTGCAGGTGGGCTTGCCCACGCCGTAGGTCGTGCTGTAGTCCTTGGGCCAGGGTTCTTGAACGGGATCTCGGGTCAGAGAGTTATACGTCGAGCCTCCCATGTTGGCCGTGCATCCGCCGGGACCGCCGTACGTGACGTCGCCCGGCCTGTTCGAGCTGTCCTGGATGTCGATCTTCCCGTTGGAATGCGTCCCCCCGGCGATGGTCGCGCCGTTGCTCTCGAGCGTGACGCCAAATCCGGAGCACGAAGTGCTACCGGCGAATAGCGCCGCGGCAACGACGGCCGCGTTTCGCTTCGCGGCGGCGCTGGCGCTGACCGTCGTGGAGTCGAGGCCGAGGATCCCCCCGAGAAGACTGGGGATGTGTTTGCTGACCGTGACCTTGAGCTGTTCCGGGTCGGCTTTGTACGAGGTGATGACACCCACGGTGGCCCCAGGGAAGTTCTGATCCGCGTAGTGCAC
>JBOGYN010000455.1:0-3193 GCA_050696855.1 Solirubrobacteraceae bacterium
GCATTGAGGGGTGGCTTATCGTGAGCGCCACGGAGTTCGGCAAGGACCCAAGTCCACAGTTGCACTTGCTTGTCGGACCCGCTCGCTCTGGAACAACCCTTTTGCGGATACTGCTCGATGCGCATCCCGCGGTCGGGTGTCCTGCGGAAGCCGGCATTCCGTCGCTGATTCGGGACCTCGGGCGCGTCTGGTGGACGATCGATCCAGAGGCGCAGGCGGAAACAGAGACAGAGGAGTTTGGACTGGCGGGCCTACCGGCCCAGGCAAAGGCCGCCATTCGCGAAGCGATTGTCGCTCCGATGCGCCACTATTGCAGCATCTGGGGCAAGGATGTCTACGTTGACAAGTCTCTTGACTCCGTCGAGCATTTGCACGCTGTCCACGAGCTGTTTCCGCGAGGACGCTACATCCTGCTCTTCCGTCATGTGATGGACACGGTGGCCTCCGGCTTGGAGGCCTCACCGTGGGGGTTTCAGGCCTACGGCTATCTACCTTTCGTGCAGAGATCGCCCGATAATCTTGTGGCGGCCCTGGCGACTTACTGGCTCACACATGTCAGTGCTGCGCTCGAATGGGAGAAGGCGCACCCCGAATTGTGCCTACGACTTCGGTATGAAGACCTGGTGGCCGCGCCGGAGCCGACGATGGCAAGCGTCTTTGCCTTCCTCGGCGTGACCAATGATGACTCTGTGTTACGTGTGGCGTTCGAGCAGGCTCGCTCTCGCGGCGGGCCCGGCGATCACAAAGTGACGTTCGAGTCAAGCGTGAGCTCCGCCTCGGTGGGCCGTGGGAAGACGGTGCCGGTAAGCATGCTCACACCGCCGTTGCTCGAGCGGTTGAACGAGACGTTCGCTGAGTTGGGCTATGCCGAACTAGGTGCCGCTTGGAACGCAGAGCCATCGGTTACTGGCGCGAGAGGCGCTGCGAATCCGTGGGCCGCGCGACTGGCCCAGTTGGTCCAGACCATGCGGATCAACCCACAAGTCGAGAGCAATGGCAATATCGGATCGATCGCGATGGTGGCTCAAGACGCCGAGGCGCTTCGCTGGGTGTTCGATCTGCGAGCGGGGGTCATCCGTGCAGGCGACGGGGAAGTCGAACGAGTGATTATTGGCACTACTGAGGATCTCGTATCTCTCCTGTCGGGGGCAGTGAATCCAGGAACAATGCTGCGCAGCGGGCGTATTCGGCACTTGACCGGGGACACCGAGAGTGGCTCGCAGACGGTCGTGACGCAGACGCTGGCAGCGCTCGGGCTCTTCAAGGAGCAAGCGCGGCTCGAGCCACCGGAGAAGCGCGTTGGGCTCGGATGAGTGCATTGGGAGCACTGCTTGAGCTCCTCCACGACGGGCAGCCCGCGAGCGTGCAAGTCACCTACCGAGATACGCAAGCCGTGCGCCCAAACCTCCAGCTCAAAGTGCTGCCAACGCCTGGTAAGAAGGTGACGGGGTTACGTTGGCAAGGTGCCGGTCCATTTCCCCGCCCCATCGGTGCGGTGCGGCGATTTTGGTACGAGGCTCCCGATCGCTTACGAGTCCAGATCTCTGAGGGTGACGTGATCGCACGGGTGGCAGTACGCAACGGCGCGAAATGGTGGCGTTGGGATAGCACGGAGGGGGAAAGCGACGGCGAGATCGAACCCACGGGGCCGCATTCCATTTTGCAATTCCCTCCATTGCTCTGCCCACCGATCCTTGATCCCGCCCGCCTGATCGCAGACTTTCGCCTCGAGCCCCTCGGCGCCCGAGTGATCGCCGACCGAGACGTGTACCGCGCGCGGGGAACACCGCGACTTCTGAGGCCGGATGTAGATATTTGGGACGAATTTGACTTCGACGCTGAGCACGCGACGGTGTTGCGCCGTGCAATGGGGGAAGCGGGTCGCATCATCGCCGTCACCGAGGCGATCGAAGTCCTGTACGACAACAAGATCGAGCCGGGCCGGTTTGATTTTGGTCTGCGGCCTTAACAAATGAGTTGACCTCGGCGTCGCTGCGATCGGTACGCACCGAGTCAGAGCAGACATTGAACTATCAACGCCACTCGCGGGCATCAGCGGCGACGGTTTGGCTAACCGGGCTTCCAGCGGCGGGTAAGACAGCACTGGCTGGCGCCACCTACCGGACGCTAGCCGGAAGGCAAACCCCTGCATGCGTCCTCGACGGCGATGTTCTGCGCCAAGGGTTGAGCTGTGACCTCGATCTGTCACCAGCGGGGCGGGCCGAGCAAGGTCGGCGCGCCGCACATGTCGCGGCGCTCGTGTCCTCAGCTGGGGTGACGGCAATAGTTGCCCTAGTGTCCCCATACGCCCAGGATCGCCGGCGCGCTCGGGAGATCCACGAGCGACTCGGCGTGCGATTTGTCGAGGTGTGGGTGGACACCCCGCGCCAGGTGTGCGAGGAGCGGGATCCGAAAGGTCTCTACGCCCGCTGCCGGGCGGGCCTGCTACACGGCTTGACCGGCGTCGACGCTCCGTATGAAGCCCCCGACGATCCTGAGTTGCGCGTCTCCGCGCAGGAATCGACTCCGGAGGACCTAGCCATGCTTATCGTGGAGCTTCTCAACAGTCGCCACCCAACATGAGTCCCCGGGCGCACCCGACACGGAAGCGTCATTGTCATTAGCATCTCGCTGGGTCGGCGTCGGTATCGGCTTGGGCGTTGGCGGGCCAGACGGCGACAAAGCCGTCGCATGACCACGCCGAGCTCCTCGGCGATCTGGCCCACATCGTCGCCAGGTCCCCGTTTGCGCATCGGCCGCGGCCGCGGCGGGCTCGGTCTCGGTGGCTGCGGCCGGGCGACCAACCGTGCGGCCGTGAACCGGGTGGCCTCCAGGCCGCCGCGAGTGCGTTCCTGGCCGAGGGAACGCTCAAACTACGCCAGCGCTGCGAACAGGTGAAGCAGAAGTCGGCCACGTTGCCGTGGTTGTGTCGATCGCTTCGGGAGGAGATGCGACTGCGCGAACACGGTCGGGACGCTCGCTCCTACGTTCCCCTCGCCAAGCGGGAGTGCAGCCCATCTGTTGTGCTTTTGAGCAGCTGCGGCACGGCTCAACGTCGCGGGTCGCGCTGTCGCTCCCGGCCGGAGCGGCAGCCGTCCTGGGACGCGCCCCGCCGTAGGGTGATCGGCGGGACGAATGCGCCGGCCGGGTACATCGGGCTACCAGGTCTCGAGGAGTGGGTGTTCGCCGTGCG
>JBOGYN010000456.1:0-1566 GCA_050696855.1 Solirubrobacteraceae bacterium
GGCGCGTCCAACGCGGATCGAGGATCTCGGCCTTGACGATCAGGCGGCCCTCCAGGTGGGGGGCGAGCTGGCGGCGGATCGTCTCGACTTCGGGGAGCTCGGGCATGCTCCTACGCTAGAGAAACGACCGGCCGGGCAACCCCGGGGCGCGACTGCCCGTGAGCCAGTCCAGCACCGTGGCCCCGACGTCGGCGAGCGGCCCCTCGTGACGGCGCGATCCGTGGCCGGCGAACGCGGCCAGCAGCGGAACGTGTTCGCGAGTGTGGTCGGTGTGGGTCGCCGTCGGGTCACAACCGTGATCGGCGGTGAGGATGAGCAGATCATCGGCGCCCAACTGGTCGCGCCAGCCGGCCACGGCGTGGTCGATCTCGGTGAGCGCGCCGGCGAAGCCCGGGCAGTCGTGACGGTGGCCGTAGACCTGATCGGTCTCGATCAGGTTGGTGAACACGAAGCCGGCCTCGAGCTCGTCCATCAGCTCACTCGTCTCGGCCAGGGCCCGAGCGTTGGTCGCCCCCGGATGAAGCTGGTCAAAGCGCGTGCCGGCAAAGAGCTGGCCGACCTTGCCCACCGCGTGGACCTCGACCCCCCCGGCCCCGATGGCGCTCAGATAGCTCGGCCCCGGCGCAATCAGCGCGAAGTCTCGGCGTCCTTCGGTCCGGACGTAAGCGCCCGCAGCCCCGGCGAAGGGGCGAGCGATAACCCGGCCGACGGCGTGCTCACGCGGGAGCCCGGTCCGCACCGCGACACAGATCTCGTAGAGCTCGTCGGGCGCCACGATGTCCGTGTGAGCGGCAATCTGGAGCACCGAGTCCTGGCTGGTGTAGACGATCAACTCGCCCCCGGCGACGTGGGCAGCGCCGAAGCGCTCGATCGCCTCCAAGCCGTTGCTGGGCCGGTTGCAGAGCACGCCGCGGCCGCTCACCGCACTGACCATGGCCACCACCTCCGCCGGAAAGCCGGCGGGGAAGGTCGGCGGCGCAGCCGCCGCGACGATGCCCATCAGCTCCCAGTGCCCGGCGGTCGAATCCTTGCCGGCGCCGAGGGCGTGCAAGCGACCGTGGAGCACGGGCTCGAGCGCCGGCGCTACCCCGGCCAGCTCGGTGATGCCACCCAGCCCCATCGCACCCAGCGTGGGGAGGTGCAGGCCGCCCAGCTCCCGGGCGAGGTGCCCGAGGGTGTTGGCACCCGCGTCGCCGTAGTCCGACGCGTCGGGCAGCGCCCCGACGCCGCACGCGTCGAGCACGACTACGAACGCTCGCCTCACGCCGCCCGCGCTCCCGGCCCGCAGCCCGCGCAACCGCAAGTCACTAGTCCTCGCCGTCCCAGTACTCGAGGCGCGTACAGGATCACGTCGCCGGGGCCGATCTCGGCGCATTGCCCGGCGTGCCCGGCGTGCCCGGCGTGCCAGCAGTGCCTGAAACCCGACAACACGTAGAAGACCATGTCACTCGTGTCGCGGCCGGTCGCGATCGCCGGCGGCGATCTGCGCCCGCGGATGCGCGTCGAAATAGACGTCGCGCAGCCGGTCGGCCGAGAGGTGAGTGTAGATCTGGGTGGTGCCGATGT
>JBOGYN010000457.1:0-12097 GCA_050696855.1 Solirubrobacteraceae bacterium
TAGGACGCGTCCGAGA
Organism: Solirubrobacteraceae bacterium; assembly: GCA_050696855.1. GTDB lineage: Bacteria > Actinomycetota > Thermoleophilia > Solirubrobacterales > Solirubrobacteraceae > Palsa-465. Next base: position 17 of record JBOGYN010000457.1, read on the forward strand.
ACAGCGCCATCGCCAGCACGTAGTAGACGACCACCCGTGCCGGCAAGAGCCGCTGCCGACGCTCCCCCCGCCCTGCCTCCGCCACCACCGCGTCCACCAGCTCCGGGGGGAACACCAGCGTCAGAACGCCGATCGAGATGTGATCCGAGAGCCGCTGATCGGTCGCCGGCTTGACCCAACCAGACCGAGGCACGCGACAACCATAACCCGCCCATCGGACGTTAAGTCAACGGTATTGGGGCTAGCGTCTGTCTCCGCCAGGTGCGAACATACGTTCGTACATGTACATCGAGCTGCACTGCCACTCCGCGTTCTCGTTCCTCGATGGGGCCTCGCTGCCGGATGAGCTCGTCCCGGCGGCGCTAGAGCTCGGCTACGAGGCGGTGGCCCTGACCGACCACAACACCGTCTCGGGGTCGATGGAGTTCGCGGTCAGCGCCCGGGCCCTGGGTCTGCGCCCGATTCACGGGGCCGAGCTCGACCTCGAGGACGGGCGCCACCTGACGCTGCTCGTCTCGGACGCCCGCGGTTGGTCGAACCTGTGCCGGATCTTGACCTGCGCCCACGCGCACACGCGCGAAGGGCGGCCGGGGGCGCCGGCCACCGAGCCCGAGATCGCGCTGGAGGCAATTCTTGAACACTCCGCGGGCCTGGTCTGCCTGAGCGGTTGTGCGCTGCGCGGGGTGCACGACGAGACCACTCTGCGGCGGCTGCGCGAGGGATTCGGCCCCGAGCGGCTGCGGGTCGAGCTCCAGCGGCCGTTCCTGCGCGATGACCGGGCGCGCAATCGCCGTCTGGCCGCACTTGCGCGCCGGCTCGGCCTCGCCTGCGTGGTGACCGGCAATGTGCATGCCCATGCCCGGTCGCGGGCGTCACTTCAGGACGCGTTGGTCGCCGTGCGCAAGCACACGACGCTCGACGCCTCCGAGCCCGAGCGGCGGGGGAACTTCAGCCACGTGCTCGCTTCGCCGGCGGCGATGGCGGACCGCTTCGCCGAACATCCCGAGGCGGTGGCCGAGACCGCTCGGCTGGCGCAGGAGCTGTGCTTCGACCTGCGCAGTGACCTCGGCTACCGCTATCCCGGGGCCGAGGATGAGGCGGCGATGCGCCAGCTGAGCGAGCTCTGTGACGCTCGCATGCGAGCGCGCTACGCCGACGCGCCGGCCGGGATTCGCGAGCGGGCGTTGGGGCGGCTGGAGGAGGAGAAGCGGATCATCGCCGCGCTGAACCTGCCCGGCTTCTTCCTCCTGCACCACGACATGCTCGAGCTCGCGCGCGAGGTCGCGGTCGAGGTGAGGGGACCGGACACGGTGCGGTCACTGCTGCCTCCCGGGCGGGGACGGGGCTCGAGCGTCTCCTCGATTGTCTGTTACCTGACCGGGCTATCGCACGTCGATCCGATCGCCAACGAGTTGCTGATCGGGCGCTTCCTCAACGAGGAGCTGACCTCGCTGCCTGACATCGACCTCGACTTTCCCCGGGACATCCGTGAGCGGCTGATCCCCCGCGTCCACGAGCGCTACGGTCACGACCGCTCGGCGCTGGTCGCCGCCTTCCCCACTTATCGCGCGCGGGGGGCGATCCGCGAGCTGGGCAAGGCACTCGGGCTGCCGCCGGGGGAGATCGAGCGGGTGGCACGAGGCAGCGAGGGATGGGATTCACGGGAGGTCGGAAAGGACATTCAGAGCACTGGCCGGAGTCCGCAGGGCCGCTGGGCGTGGCTGGCTCGGCTCGCCGCCGAGGCCCACGGGCTACCGCGCCATTTGTCTCAGCACTCGGGCGGGATGATCGTCGCCACGCGGCCGCTGATCGATTGCTGCCCGATCGTGCCGGCGGCGATGGAGGGACGCCAGATCGCCCAATGGGACAAGGACTCCTGCGCCGACGCGGGCTTTCTGAAGATCGATCTGCTCGGTCTCGGGATGCTCTCCGCGGTCGAGCGTTGTGTGGATCTGATCTGGCACTCGCGCGGGGAGCGGATTGACTTGTCCCGGATCCCCTACGACGATCCCGCGACCTACGAGTGCATCCAGAACGCCGATACGACTGGCGTCTTTCAGATCGAGAGCCGGGCCCAGATGCAGTCGCTGCGGCGCACCCGCCCCGAGACCCTCAAGGACATCACCGTCCAGGTCGCGATCGTCCGGCCGGGCCCGATCCAGGGTGGGGCGGTCAACCCCTACATCGAGCGACGTCAGCGGCTGCGGGTCGACCCCGAATACCAGATCCCTTACGACCATCCCTCACTTGAGCCGGTGCTGAGCGAGACGCTGGGGACGATCATCTTCCAGGACCAGGTGCTCGAGGTGGCGATCGCCTTCGCCGGCTTCAGCATCGGAGAGGCGGAAGGGTTGCGCCGGGCGATGAGCCGCAAGCGGGGCACCGCCGGCGGAGCCGGTGGTCAAGCGGCCATCCAGGCCTACCACGAGCGCTTCGTGGCCGGGGCCCAGCGCAAGCACGGGGTCGACACCGAGACCGCCGAGCGGGTCTTCGCGATGGTCAAGGGCTTCTCCGGGTTTGGCTTCCCCAAGGCCCACGGCGCTGCCTTTGGGCTGCTCGCCTACCAGTCGACCTGGCTGCGCGTTCACTACACGCCCGAGCTGCTCTGCTCGCTGCTCAACGAGCAGCCGATGGGCTTCTATCCGCCCGACGCGCTCGTCCACGAAGCGCAGCGGCGCGGAATCGAGGTGCTGGCCCCGGACGTCAACGAGAGCGGCGCGGAGTGCGAAGTCGAGCTCGCCGGGCTCGCCGCGGAGCAGGCCGATGTGCCACGGGGACGGGTGCGAATCGGGCTCGGCTACGTGCGCGGGGTGCGCAAGGAGGAGGTGACCCAGCTCGTAGCCGCCCGGGGGGTCGGCGGGCGCTTCAAGAGCCTCTCGGAGCTTGCCTCGCGGGCGGGTGCGGGCGGACCGGCGCTCGAGCTGCTGGCCTGGTCGGGAGCGTGTGACCGGCTCGCGGCGGGCGCGGGGGGAGGTTCAGCCCGGCGCATTGCGCTCTGGCAGCTCGGCGTGACCGCGCCGGGTCGCCGCGTGCCCGGCGGCACCCAGCTCACGCTCCCGCTCGATCTGCCCGCCCCGCCCACCCTGCGCCCACTGTCGGACTGGGAGGCAATGCTCGCCGACTACGGCACCACCGGACTGACCGTTGGATCGCACCCGCTGGCGCTCCTGCGCCCCCGGCTACCGGCCGCGGCCGTCACTAGCCAGAACCTGGAGACGCTCGAGCACGGGCGGCAGGTGACGATCGGAGGCATGGTCGTCGCGCGCCAGCGGCCCGGGACGGCCTCGGGGGTGGTCTTCATCCTGCTCGAGGACGAGTACGGGACGATCAACCTGATCGTCGCACCCAAGATCTACGAGCGTCATCGGCTGCTGGTCAGGACCGAGCCGCTGATGCTGATCTCGGGCAAGCTGGAGCGCTTCGCCGCCGCCGGGGGAGCGATCAACGTGCTCGTCGATCGGATCGGTTCGATCGATGCCCCCGACCAGATCCTCGCCGACATCAAGGACTTCTCGATGCTCGACGAGCAGGTCCGCCTCGGACTTGCCGAGCAGCGAGCCGCGAGCGGCGAGCAGCGAGCCGCGTCGAATGGTGAGAGCGAGGCCGAGGACTTCCGAGCCGTGGCGCCACCGGTCATGAGCTTCGCCTCCGGGCGGCGACGCTAGAGGCCCACGCTAACGGCGGCCCATCCCCCCGGCCTGCGCGGTAAGGTGCCGCTCGCAGTGCTTGGAGTTGCCATCTTCGTCGCCTTCTGGGTCGTGCTCGCGTTCGGCCTCTTCTTCGTCGCCGCCCGCGGCGGGCTCGGCGGTGCGCGGGCGACGCTGCAGAAGCAGTCGCGGGGGGCCAGCCGGGCCGCCGGGCTCGTGTTCCTGGTCTTGCTCGTCGGGTTTGGCGTCGCCTTGCCGGTCGGGTTGCTGGTCGGAAACCACGCCAAGGCCAGCGCCCAGGTCGGCGGTCTGAAGCTGACCAGCGGCGAGAAGGTGGGCCGGGAACTGTTTGGCAGCCATTGCGGCGTCTGTCACACGCTCTCGGGCGCCAACGCGGTCGGCAAGGTCGGCCCGAATCTCGACATGCTCAAGCCGCCGGGCTCGCTCGTGTTGCACACGATCGAGAACGGGTGCCTGCCCAATGCATCCTCCGGCTCGGCTCAGCAGTGCCTCGGACAGGGCGTCATGCCCTCCAACATCGTCGAAGGTCGCGACGCCCAGAACGTCTCGGCGTTCGTGGCCCGGGTAGCCGGCAAAGAGTAGCTTCGGGCAGGTTTGGCCGGGAGCCGGAGCCCGTCCGCGGTCGTTGGTAGCATCGCCGAGCCGTACAGCTGAATTCCCAAATACCGCCCGCGCCGCCCGGAGTGGGAGGGAAGTGGGGGAACCAGGTTGTTGGGGCTAATCGCGTTTACGCGTAGCGTCGCTCTTTCGTCGCGAGCCCGTCAGCTAACCCCGCAAGCCACCGAAAGAGGACGATCAGATGCCCCGCTCAGGCATGTCTGCACCAGCGTCGTCACGAGCCGGCTTCGCTGGCGAGGAACGCCGCCAGAACCAGGATCCCGTGCGCGGGGAATGGGTCGACGTCGTCGAGCCCCCAACCCCGCGTCCCGGGGGGGTCCCGGGCCGCCACACGGTGACGATCAGCGGCCAGGGCGCCGAGGGCTTTGCGTCGCGTAACGGCACTCGCCCGTCGACCGCCCAGCGACACTCCCAGGTCAAGCGCCATGAGCGGGCGGGCTTCCGCCCCGACCGGGTCGCGATGTGGGCAGTCATGCTCGGCGTGACCATGATGCTGATGGCCGCCGTCAGCTCGCACGCTGCGGTCCTGGCCGCGCACCACGCGCTCGCGGCGCACGAAACCACCGCGCACCGAACCACCGCGCACCGAACCACCGCGCACTGTCTACGAGCGCCGGCACGCTGCGCAAGCTTGCCGTCACGCTCCGTCGCGGCGATCGACTGATCGCCAGGATCAGGTCGGCCGCGTCATCCCGCCGAACAGCGGCCGAAAGGCCCGCGGAGGGTCTCATGGTCAGTTATGTCGAGGGCGTGATCCAGCGTTTATCGCCTGTCGTATAACGGGATATGCGGTTTCAGAGGGGTCTTGTGCAGTCGCCGGGATGTCCCTACACTTATAAACCGTAAGTAGATGCCAAAACTGAAGGGCGGACGCTCTGCTTCCGCCCATGAGCCCTGCGGGTGTCAGCCATGAAGATTCCGATGAGCAGATTCCAGATCCACGATGACCTCACCGCCCCGGAAGGGTCGGCCGCTGTGCTGCGCGGCGCTCTGTCAGGGGGCGGCCAGCTACCCAACTTCCTCGGCGTGCTCGCCGGCTCCCCGGCGGCGCTGCGGGCCTACGCCCGTTTTCGCTCGGAGCTTCGGCACGGCAGGCTGACCCTTCCCACGTTGGAGCGGATTGCGCTCGCGGTCGCCGAGCACTACCAGTCAGCCCCTGGCATCGCGATGCATTCGCGGGCCGCCCGCGGGGCCGGATTGGCCCTCGACGAGGTCGCGCTCGCGCGGCAGTTCGATTCTCGGGACGAGCGCGAGGCCGCGCTCCTGCGCTACCTGCGGGCGCTGGTGGTAGACGGCCGGCCGCCCGTGCACCTGCACGAGGAGGCGCGTGAGGCCGGCTGGGACGATGAGGAGATCCTCGAAGCGATCGCCGCGGTGACCCTGGAGGGCTTCACGGCCATGATCAATGTGGCCGGTGAGGTGCCCGTAGACGGATCTACCGAGGCGTCGAGAGCGCTGGAAGCCGCCTGAGGTCGTAGGCTCTACGGCACCTCATGGCCGCTTCAGAGCAGACCGCCACGGGTTACGGGACGCGCAGCAACTGCTGCCCCCTCTATCACGAGGCGGTCGAGCTGGTTGGTCGCCGCTGGACGGGGGCGATCCTCCGGGTCCTGATGGATGGGGCGTTGCGCTTCTCGGAGGTCGCTTCATCGATCCCCGAGCTTTCAGACCGGCTCCTGTCCGAACGGATGAAGGAGCTCGAGGGGCGGGGAATGGTGGAGCGCACGGTGGTTCCCGGCCCGCCCCTCCAGGTCCGGTATGAGCTCTCCAAGATGGGTCGCGAGCTCGAGCCGGCGCTCGCCGAGCTGCAGACCTGGGCCCAGCGCTGGCTCGGCGATGACTCGGTGCCCGACTCAGAGCGCTGATTGCCCGGAAGGCCCGCTCATCATCAGCTCAGGCGGGCCGACCGGCGCCCCGAGCCGTCCTGCCAGCTGACCGTGGATCCGCTCAATCGCAGGGAGCTGAGCTGGATTGCGTTGCCGGAATCGAGCTTGCTGACGTTCGAGCCACTACGGGTGTACACGCCCGTGACGCTGCGGTTTCCCACGATCGTGTGTGCGTGCGCGATCCAGGCCACGGCACCGGCGGGTGTGGCGACGATGGCCGTGACGGCGACATAGCCCTCAGGCCCAGCGGCATCGGCAGCGGCGTGGCTGAACAGGTGGGCGCCGTCGGAGAGCCGACGGACGACGACGGTGGCCGAGCCGGTGTCCACGCCACAGGTGGTGACGGCGTAGGCGGCCATGCGTCCGGCTACGACCACCGGCCCGACTCGGTCCGAATTGATGCACACCGAGGCATGGCCGAGGAGATAGCTTCGGCGGCCACCCGCCGCGCAGCCGTAAACCGCTCCGGACTGGACGTAGACGCGGGCGGTCCGGCTCGCGCCGAGGGTCCGCGCCTTCGCCGGTCCACAGCGTGCGCCGGCCGTCGTGGCCGACGAAGTGGCTGAGCTGCCCGGGCCCGACGACGTCGAGCTGCCCGGCGTCGCCGCCGAGGATCCGCACGCGGCGAGCGCAAAGACGGTCAGGGCGACGATCAGCAGGCGCCTCACCCAAACCACAGTACGGACGGACATGTCCGCTGACAAGTAACGTTCCGCAGCCGTGGCCGACCCGTCCCTTACCGCCCAGGACGTGATCGCACTCGTCGCCGAGCGCGACATTCGCTTCATCCGGCTCTGGTTCACCGACGTCCTCGGCCAGCTCAAGGCCTTCTCGATCAACGTGACCGAGCTCGAAGACGCCTTTGAGGGGGGCATGGGCTTCGATGGCTCCTCGATCACCGGGTTCAACGCGATCGAGGAGTCTGACATGATCGCGATGCCCGACCCGAGCACGTTCGTCGGCCTGCCCTGGAGGCCCAGCGAAGCCGGGGTGGCGCGCATGTTCTGCGACATCCAGACTCCGGAGCGGACGCCCTACGAGGGCGACCCGCGCCACGTCCTGCGGCGCGCGCTGAAACGCGCGGAGCGGATGGGCTTTGATCACTTCTACGTCGGACCCGAGCTCGAGTACTTCTACTTCCGGGACTCCAAGTCGACCGAGGTCCTGGACGAGGGCGGCTACTTCGACCTCACCACACTCGACGCGGGCTCTGATCTACGGCGTGAGACCGTGCTCGCCCTCGAGCAGCTCGGGATCCACACCGAGTACACCCACCACGAGGTGGGTCCCAGCCAGCACGAGATAGACATGCGCTACGCCGGCGCCATGAAGATGGCCGATGACTGCATGACCTACCGGATCACGGTCAAGGAGTACGCGATGAAGTACGGGCTGCACGCGACCTTCATGCCCAAGCCCCTGTTCGGCGAGAACGGCTCCGGGATGCACACCCACCAGTCGCTGTTCCGGGGCGAGGACAATGCGTTCTACGACGCCGATGACCCCTACTTCCTGTCTGACGTCGGCAAGGCGTTCATCGCCGGCCAGCTTCGCCACGCCCGCGAGATCTGCTCGATCTTCGCCCAGTGGGTGAACTCCTACAAGCGGCTCGTCCCCGGCTACGAGGCGCCCGTCTACGTGGCCTGGTCGCGCCGTAACCGCTCGGCCCTGGTCCGCGTGCCGCTCTATCACCCGGGCAAGGAGCGGGCGACGCGGATGGAGCTGCGCTGCCCCGATCCGGCCTGTAACCCCTACTTGACCTTTGCCGTTCTGCTCCAAGCCGGGCTGGAGGGCATCGAGCACGGTTATGAGCTTCCCGATCCGATGGAGAAGAACCTGTACCACCTGTCGCCCGACGAACGGCGGCGGCTGGGGATCGACCAGCTGCCCGAGACGCTCGGGGAGGCGATCGAGCTCACCGCCCAGTCAGAGCTCGTGCTGCGCACGCTCGGGGAGCACATGTTCAACCGCTACGTCGAGATCAAGCGCCAGGAGTGGGACGATTACCGCGTCCAGGTCACGCCGTGGGAACTGCAGCGCTACCTGCCGGTCCTCTGAGCGCGGCGGCCAGGGCCTGCGGATCGGTGACCGGCGCCTGGCACGTGAAGTGCTCGCACACGTAGGCGGCCGCCCGACCCGCGACTTCAGTGCGGCCCTCCAGCAGCGCAGCCCCATCTCCGGCGCCTCCCCCGAGCACAACGTGGGGGTGAAACCGGGCGCGGACCACCTCCGCCAGGGCCTCGGCGTCGGATCCTGACCCGGCGATCGCCACCTCCCGCACTCGGGCCAGATAGAAGTCAAAGGCCTGGAGCGCGTGGCCGAAGGCGAGCGGGTGGCGGCCGACGATCGGCGCCAGCAGCCGGAGCCCATCGAGCGCGTGGCGCTCATATTCGGCTGAGCCCGAGAGCCGCGCCAGCCGCAGCAGCCCGAAGGCGGCCGCTGAGCCACCCGATGGGATCGGAGAGTCCTCGAGATCCTTGCGCCGGGCGAAGGAGAGCGGCCGGTCGGCCGCGGTGGTGAAGAAGCCGCCCCGGTCGGGGTCGGCGAAGCGCTCGATCATCGCGTCGGCGAGCCCGATCGCCTCGCCGTACCAGCGGGGCTCAAAGGTCGCTTCATAGAGCGACGTCAGCGCCTGCACCGTGAAGGCGTAGTCCTCGAGGTAGCCCTCGATCTGCGACCGGCCGTCCTTCCAGGTCCGCAGCAGGGTGCCCTCGGCGTCGCGGAGCGAGCCAAGTATGAACTCGGCACCGGCCCGCGCCGCGGCCACCCAGTCAGATCGCCCGAGCGCTGCGCCCGCCTCGGCCAGGGCCGTGATCATCAGTGCATTCCAGGAGCACAGCCGCTTGTCGTCGAGCCCCGGCCAGACGCGCTCGGCGCGCACGGCGTACAGCCGCCGGCGGATCTCCGCGCGCGCCTCGGGCTCGGGGCCGCGCGCCTCGAGCACGTTGGCGCCCTCGAAGTTGCCCGCGTCGGTGGCCCCGAAGTAGGCGAGCGCGGGGTCGGCGAGCTCCCCCAGCTCGGCGCGCAGCTCGGCGGTCGTCCAGACGTAGAACTTCCCTTCCACGCCTTCGGAGTCGGCGTCGAGCGCGGCACAGAAGCCGCCTTCGGGGCCGCGCATCTCCCGCAGCGCCCAGTCCAGCGTCTCGGCGCACACACGACGCAGGAGCGGATCGCCCGAGACCTGCCAGCCGTGGAGATAGGCGCGGGCCAGAAGCGCGTTGTCGTAGAGCATCTTCTCGAAGTGGGGGACCGTCCACGTGGCATCGACCGCGTAGCGCGCGAAGCCGCCACCGACCTGGTCATAGATCCCGCCCCGGGCCATCGCGTCCAGCGTGCCCAGCGACATCTCGGTTTCCCCTCGCGCGAGCAGGAACTCGATCACCGACGCCATCGGGAACTTCGGCGCGCGGGCGAAGCCCCCGTGGGCGGCGTCATAGGAGCCGCGCAGACCGGGCACGGCCTGCTCGAGCAGCTCCGCGGTGATCGGCTCGTCGGAAGCCCGCATCCGCGTGCTGGCGCCGAGCGAGGCGAGGATCTGGGCGCCGGACTGGCGGACGTCCTCGCGCCGCTCCGTCCACGCGGCGGCCACCGCCTCGAGCACGGCGCGCCAGCTCGGCATCCCGTGGCGGGGCTCGGGCGGGAAATAGGTCCCCACGTAGAACGGCGACCGGTCGGGGGTCAAAAAGGCGTTCAGCGGCCAGCCGCCCTGCCCGGTCATGGCCTGGCAGGCCTCCATGCACGTAGCGTCGACATCGGGCCGCTCCTCGCGGTCGACCTTGATGCAGACGAAGCTCTCGTTCATCAGCGCGGCGATCTCAGGATCCTCGAAGGACTCGCGCTCCATCACGTGGCACCAGTGGCAAGCCGAGTAGCCGATCGAGACCAGCAGGGGACGCTGTTCGCGGCGGGAGCGTTCCAGCGCCTCCTCGCCCCAGGCGTACCAATCGACCGGGTTGTCCTGATGCTGGCGCAAGTAGGGCGAGGTCTGCTGGGCGAGGCGATTGGGCATCAAAGGGTCAGGCTACCCCGGCCCGGAGCGCGCAATAGGCTTGGACAAGGCGGGTATCCGCCTCGCCGCCCCCCGGAGCGGGCGGGAGTGCTTCTCGAGTGCAAGGAGACAAACTTGGCTGACTATCGCGAGCCGGTGAACGCGCCTGACGCGCCTGCGGCCGTCGGAGCCTATGTCCACGCCGTCAAGGCCGGGGGCCTGCTCTTCTGCTCGGGGCAGATCCCGCTCGATCCTCGGACCGGGGATCTGGTGGGCGCCACCGCAGCCGACCAGGCCGGCCGCTGCCTCGAGAACCTGGCCGCGGTCTGTCAGGCGGCCGGGACGAGCCTGGGGGAGGCGGTCAAGATGACCATCTACCTCACCGACATGGCGGACTTCGCGGGCGTCAACGAGGTCTATGCCTCGTTCTTTGAGTCGAGCCCCCCGGCGCGGGTTGCGATCGGCGTGCAGGCGCTGCCGCGCGGAGCGCGGGTGGAGATGGACGCGGTGGTCGCGCTTGCGGACTGACCAGACGGCGCTCAAGCACGCGGTCACCGCTGACGATGTCCGCCGCGCCGCGGCTGCGGGCGCCGGAGTGATTCGCGAGACACCCGTGGTCAGCTCCCAGACCCTGGCCGAGCGCACCGGGGTGACCGTGGCGCTCAAGGCCGAGAATCTCCAGCGGACCGGCTCCTTCAAGCTCCGAGGCGCGCTGGCCAAGATCGCCTCCCTATCGGATGCTGAGTGCGCCCGGGGGGTCGTGGCCGGGAGCGCCGGCAACCACGCGCAAGCCGTGGCCTACGCGGCCCGCGCCCGCGGTGTGCCGTGCGAAGTCTTCATGCCGGTGGGCGCGGCGATCGCCAAGGCCGAGGGGGCCACCGCGCTCGGTGCCCACGTCCGGCTGGTCGGGGCGACCGTCGACGACTCACTGGCCGCGGCCCTTCAGCGCGCCGAGTCCGGGGGCCTGGTCTTCGTGCATCCCTTCGATGACCCGGAGGTGATCGCCGGGCAGGGCGGCCTGGGCTTGGAGCTCGCCGCCCAGGTGCCCGACCTGGCTCGCGTCCTGGTGCCACTGGGCGGCGGAGGTCTGCTCAGCGGAGTGGCGGTCGCGCTGGCCGAGTTGCGCCCCGACGTCGAGGTGATCGGCGTTCAGGTCGAGACGTGCGCACCGTTTTTGGCGTCGCTGGCCGCGGGCGAGCCCGTGGCGGTCGACTCGGCACTGACGATCGCAGACGGGATCGCGGTCAAGCGGCCGGGCACATTGACGCTGGCGCTGATCCGGCGCTGGGTGAACCGGATCGTCGTGGTGGGCGAGGACGAGGTGGCCGAGGCGATGGTCTTCCTGCTCGAACGGGCCAAGCTGGTGGTGGAAGGCGCCGGGGCAGTTGGCGTGGCGGCCCTGCTCTCGGGCCAGTTGGACGCGACCACCTCGGGCACCACGGCGATCGTCCTCTCCGGCGGCAACGTCGACCCCGGCCTGCTGGCCCAGATCGCTCGCCGGCACGAGAGCCAGGCCGGACGTCGCTCGGTGCTCCTGGCCCGGGTCCCGGACCGTCCCGGCTCGCTGGCCCTGCTGCTCGCGCTGGTCGGTCAGCAGGGGGCCAACCTGCTCGACGTCGAGCACCTCCGCGAGGGCTTTGACCTGCACGTGCGCGAGAGCGCGGTCCAGCTCGTGCTCGAGACCCGCGGGCCCGAACACGCCGGGCAGGTCGTGCGCGCGGTGCGCGAGGCCGGCTACGCCGAGCCGCTCGCGGTGCGGTAGTCCCGGGCCGCGCTGACCAGCGCGGCGATCACCCGGCTGCGCTCGTCGGCTTCGGGATGCCACTGCACCCCGAGCACGAACCGCCGATCGGCGGCCTCGATCGCCTCGGGCAGCTCATCTCCGCTCGAAAGGCCGGTGACGGTGAGCCCGGGCCCGATC
>JBOGYN010000458.1:0-3922 GCA_050696855.1 Solirubrobacteraceae bacterium
GCCCAGCAGCGCGGCCGCGATCGCCTCGGTGGCCCCGAACGTGATCAGCACGTCTTCGGGCTCGAGGCCGTAGTGATGCCGCTGATGCTCGCGCACGGCCTCGCGCAGCGCGGGCACGCCGGGCAGCGGTGCGTACTGGTTCTCGCCTGAGCGCAGCGCGGCCACGGCCGCCTCGACTGCCTCGGGGGGACCGTCTGTGTCAGGAAACCCCTGGCCGAGGTTGATCGCCCCCGTTCGCTGCGCCAGGGCCGACATCTCGGTGAAGATCGTCGTCCCCAGTCCGGCGAGGCGGGCGGCACGGCGGGGCATCGTCGGCGCGACCCGGGCCGGGACTACTCAGTCTGGGCGCGCGCTCGCAGCTGTGCCTTGTGGGCGCGCTTGCCCGCCTGGTAGTCAGCCAGGGCCTGAGCGGAGTCGACATCCCCGAGGGTGGGGTGACCGGGGATGAGGGCGGCAGCGGCGGCCACGTCGAACCGCTTGGCCAGGACCGCGCCTATCGCCTTGACCTTCATCTCCCCAAAGCCCGGCAGCGCAGCTAGGTTGGCCCGCAGGGCAGCGGTGTCGGCGGCGTCGGTCCAGATTCGCGCGGCATCGCCGTCATACTCGTCACGGACGTGGGCGGCGAGGTCGTGCACCCGCTTGGCCATCGAGCCCGGGAAACGATGGATCGCCGGACGCTCGCGGAAGATCGCATCGAGGTCAGCGTCGGCGACGGTGGCGGCGTCGATCGAGCCGAGCCGCTCGCGCAGGACCAGCGGGCCCGAGAAAGCCTTCTGAACCGTCACCTGCTGATCGAGCACGAACCCGATCAGGAGCGCCATCGGGTCGGTGGCGATCAGCTCGTTGGCCTCATCGCTGGCGGTGAAGTGCAGGCGCTCGGGCACGTCAGTACAGGCCCTCGCGGCGCGCGTAGCGTGCCGCGCGCTCGCGGTCGTAGGTCCCGGCGTCGAAGTCGGGATCGGTGAGCGAGCGCATGATCGCGCCCGAGGACGGCAGATGGGAACGCTCGATGTGGTGCTCGGGATCCCACAGGTCAGAGCGGATGACCGCTTTGGAGCACTGCGTGTAGGCCTCGAGCACCGAGACAAGAATCCCGATTTTGGGCACCTTGCCCTCGACCGCGCAGGGTTCGAGCAGCTCGCGATCGTTGGTGATCGCGGCCCGGCCGTTGACGCGGAAGGTGTCGCCGACACCCGGGATCAGGAACAGCAGGGCAATCCGATCATCGGCGAGCAGGTTCGTGAGGCTGTCGGCGATCCGGTTGCCGGGCCGCTCGGGGACGAGCAGGGTGTGCTCATCGAGAACGCGCACAAAGCCGGCCGGGTCGCCGCGGGGACTCACGTCGAGACCGCCGTCGGGAGAAGCGGTGGCCACGCACACGAACGGCGACGCCTCGATGAACCGCCGGGTCAGCTCGTTGACGTGGTCGCTGAGCTTCGCCACCACCTGCGCGGCTGGGTCGCCGCCGATCAGCTCGCGCAGCTGTGCCTCGTCGGTGATCCTGCGCACGGTTTCGATCATGAGCGTGACGATACCTTGGCGCCGCGCGATCTGTAAGCCGTCCGGGCCGCTGTCTAGCGTGCCGCGGCATGCCGCCCCTGATCACCCGCGAGGAGGCCGCGTACCTCGGCGAGCTGGAGGACCACGCCGAGATCGGAGCCTTGGTGGAACGGGCCTGGGCGGTGCGCCGTGAGCGGTTCGGTGACTCGACCGACATGTGCTCGCTGGTCAACGCCAAGGCGGGGGGGTGCGCGGAGGATTGCGGCTTCTGCGCCCAGAGCAAATACGCCGAGGCCGAGACCCCGATGCACGCGATGATGGAGCCCGAGCAGATCCTCGAGCACGCGCGCGCCGCTCAAGCAGCGGGCGCGCACCGCTTCTGCATGGTGACCCAGGGCCAGGGCCTGTCCAAGCGCGACTTCGAAAAGGTGCTCGAGGGGGCGCGTCTGGTCGCCGAGCACACCAATCTCAAGCGCTGCGCGTCGATTGGCCACATGTCGGTCGCGCGTGCCAAAGCGCTGCGAGAAGCCGGTATCCAGCGCGTTCACCACAACGTCGAATCGGCCGAGTCCTATTACCCCGAGGTCTCCACGACCGTTCGCTACCAGGGGCGGCTGCGCACCATCGACGCTGTCCGTGAAGCTGGGCTGGAGACCTGTGTGGGCGGAATCCTCAACCTCGGCGAGACGCGCGAGCAGCGAGTCGAGATGGCCTTCGAGCTAGCCGCGATCAATCCGACCAGCGTGCCCATCAACCTGCTCAACCCTCGCCCCGGGACCAAGTTCGGCGACCGCGAGCTGATGGATCCCTGGGAGGTCGTCAAGTGGATCGCGATCTTCCGCCTGATTCTGCCCGAGGCGCTCTTCCGGCTGTGCGGCGGGCGCGTGGAGAACCTGGGCGAGCTCCAGACCACCGCTGTCAAGGCGGGTCTCAACGGCGTCATGATGGGCAACTTCCTGACCACGCTGGGCAACACGCCCGACGAGGACCGGGGCATGTTCGAGAAGCTGGGGCTCAACGTCGCCGCCCAAGCCGACAACGGCGCCAACCCGCGGCCTGACAACCGCTCGGGCTGGCTCGAGGGTGAGACGCCGGATCTGATCGGCGCGGCCATCGCCGCCCCCTCGTCCCCCGTGGCGGCCTCGTCCCCCGCGGCGCCCTCCGCCCCCCAGGCTCCGGCGCTCGAGGTCCGGCTCTGGGATCCGTCGTCCCAGCTGCGCTTCGCACCCAAGCGCAGCATTCCGCCGCGGCCCGACGGCGCGCCCAATCGAGGACCCCGTGAGCCTGCCCCAAGGCCGGAGCGCGAGGCGGCGTGATCGAGCTCGAGGCGCGGTTGGACGAGCTGCGGTCCCTGGGACTGCACCGCCGCACGCGCCTCGTCAGTGGGCCCCAGGGTCCGCACGTGGTGCTGGACGGGAAACCGGTGCTGCTGCTGTGCTCCAACAACTACCTCGGCCTGGCCGATCACCCCCGGGTCCGCGATGCCGCCGCCGACGCGGCCATGCGGTGGGGCGTCGGTGCCGGCGCCTCGCGTCTGGTCTCGGGGACGATGACCATCCATCGCCGACTCGAGGAGCGCCTGGCCGCCTTCAAGGGTCGTCAGAGCGCGCTCGTGTTCGGCTCGGGCTATCTCGCCAACGCCGGCTGCATCGCCGCGCTGGCCCGCCCCGGCGACGTGATCTTCTCCGACGAGCTCAACCACGCGTCGATCATCGACGGCTGCCGGCTGTCCCGGGCCGAGGTGTTCGTCTATGACCACGCCGATCCCGAACATCTCGAGTGGGGGATAACCGACGCCGAGGGGCGCGGCGCCCTGATCGTTACCGACAGCGTGTTCTCGATGGACGGTGACGTCGCCCCCCTGCTCGAGATCGTCGAGCTGGCCGAGCGCCACGGGCTGCGAACCCTGGTCGACGAGGCCCACGGAACGGGCACTTTGGGCCCGGGCGGCCGAGGGGCGCTGGCCGAGGCCGGGCTCGAGGACCAGGTCGACGTGATCGTGGGCACCCTCGGCAAGGCGCTGGGCTCCTACGGCGCCTTCGTGGCGTGCGATCAGCAGATGGCTCGCTATCTCGTCAATGCCGCCCGGACGTTCATCTTTTCGACCGCGCTGCCCCCGCCGGCCGTGGCCGGGGCCCTGGCCGCGCTCGATCTCCTGCAGGAGCGGCCGCGGCGGGTCGAGAAGCTGGCCGCCAATGCGGCGGCCCTCCGCGGTGCGCTTGAAGCCGAGGGCTTTGACGTAGGCGAGTCCCGGACCCACATCCTGCCGCTGGTGATCGGCGAGGCCGAGCGCGCGATGCGGATCTGCGAGGCGGCGCTGGCCCGCGGAATATTCGCCCAGGCGATCCGTCCGCCGACCGTGCCCCCGATGACCTCGCGTCTGCGCCTGGCCGTGATGGCCACCCACGGCGAAGAGGAGCTG
>JBOGYN010000459.1:0-10655 GCA_050696855.1 Solirubrobacteraceae bacterium
GGGGTGCCGTGGCCGGGTCGTCGCTCGCCGCCTCGAGCGGCTTCGTGTCGGCCGGCCTGGGCGCGCTGGCCACCAAGGCCGCCGCCGGTCTCGCCGCCGCGGCGATCGTCACGGCCGGCGCCGTCGAGACCAACCGCACCGCGGTCAGCCACCCCCACACCACCGTCGCCTCGGTCACCCCGAGTTCCGCCTCACCGGCGCAGCAGGCGGCGGTGCGGCCGATCGACTCGCACGCCGAGCGGCGCTCCAGCGACGTCGGGCGGTCCGCCCACGACAAGCTGACCGCGGCCGGCAAGGCCGCCGCCGCCACCAAGGCCGCCGCCGCCAAGGCCGCCGCCGCCGCCGCCGCAAAGGCCAAGACGCCCGACCCGGCGAAGGCGACCAAGCCCGGGGCGACGATCAACACCCCGGTCAACGCCAAGGCCGCCCCGACGGGCCGCACCACGACCCAGACCGACCCCACGGTGCTGCCGCCCCCGACCCAGGCCCAGACTCCGCCCCCCGGTCCGACCCCCGGCCCGGCCTCCAGCACCGATCCCAACAGCGCGCCGGGCTCCACTGGGCCGCCCGCCTCTGGCCAGCCGTCCTCGCCGCCCCCAAGCGGCTCCCCCGGCGGTCAACCTGGCTCTCCGGGTGCCACGCCCCCGGGCGGCACCACTCCCGGAGGTCCGACTCCAGGAGGTCCGGGGGGTACCCCCGCGCCGGCGCCGCCCGTCACCACCCCGGCGCCCCCCGTGACCATCCCCGCCCCTCCCGTGACCACGCCGACCCCTCCGGTCGCGACCCCGACGCCGGCGGCGCCAACCCCCACCACCACCGCGCCGGCCCCCGGGCCGTCTAGCACCACGCCGCGGCTGCGGGCCGTGACCGCGCGGATCTGGCATTCGCGGCGGCACGCCTCCTGGGGCGGACACCCCGGCGCGTGATCGACTTCGAGCAGTTCCAGGCCGTCGACATGCGCGTCGGCCGGGTGCTGACCGTCGATGACTTTCCCGAAGCGCGCAAGCCGGCCTGGAAGCTGACGATCGACTTCGGGGCCGAGATCGGCGTCAAGCGCTCATCGGCCCAGATCGCCTCCTACCCCCGCGATCAACTCGTGGACACGCTGGTCGTGGCGGTGGTCAACTTCCCGCCCCGCCAGATCGGGCCCTTCTCCTCGGAGGTGCTCGTGCTGGGCGCGATCGACGACGAACTGGGCGTCGTCCTGCTCCGCCCCGACCGCGGCGCGCAGCCGGGCTCGCGAATCGGCTGAGCGTTCGGCGCTCGACGCCCGCGGGCTACGGCCCGGGGGCGGCGCCGACCAGCAGCTTGCCGCGCGGCTTTCCGTCCACCTTGATCCCGTAGGTCCCGTTGTGCAGGCCGATGAGCAGGACATCGGCCGTCGACGAGCGGGAGACCGTGAACGCGTGTCGATGCGGGGTCGCGAGCACGACGCGATGCACGTGGTGGTCGGTGCAGCGGAAGGACACCTCGATGTCGGTATGGCCCGGAGCGGCGATCACGGGCGGACTCAGGCGCCCGCCGGCCCCGACCTTGAACCTGGCCGGGAGGCGGGGGGCCGCGTTGGCGGTGGTCGCGGTGCCGGCCGTGGCTGTTGGTGAGCTGTCCGCCGCCCTGGTCGCGCGCGTCGTGCTGGGCGCGGCGCTGGCCTGACGCGTGGCGCTGGCCTGCGGCGGGGCGCTGGCCTGACGTGTGGCGCTGGCCTGCGGCGGGCTGCTCGCCCCGCTGGCGCCACCGCAGCCGACGAGCGCCAGGGTCAGGGCGACGGTCCCGATCAAGGTGTCTCTTCTCATGGCCGGCCGAGCATAGTCATTGGTAGATCTCCATCAGGCGTTCGTAGTAGCGGTTCTCGGAGAACCGCTCCCGGGCCTGCTCGAGCGCGCCCGCCCCGGCCCGGCCGCGCGCCTCGGGGTCACGCCACAGTGCGCACAGCGCTTCGGCGAAGCCCGCGACGTCCTCGGCGCTGAGCGCGGCGTCGCGCCCGGCCAGCTCGGGCAGCCCCCCGCGATCTGAGACGAGCACGGGAACGCCGTCGGCCATCGCCTCGGTCACCGCGTACGGGCACGGCTCCTCCCAGCGCGACGGGGCCAGGACCACGGCCGCCGCGGCGCGCAGCTGGGCCAGCGCGGTCGGCACCAGCCGGCCGGTGAAGCGGACCTCCCCCCCGGCGGCCAGGCCGCGCAGGCGAGCCTCATCGGGTCCGGATCCGGCCACCACCAGCGGAACCCCTGCTCCCCGGGCGGCGGCGATCGCGGTGTCAAAGCCCTTCTCCTGCACCAGGCGCCCGCTGACCAGCGCGTACTCGCCCTGCGCGGCCCGGCTGACGGCGGCGAACCCCGGCGCCGGAATGAAGTTGAGCAGCGCCGAGGTCTTCTCGGCGGGCAGGCCGAGTTCGATCAGGCGCGTGGCGGTGGCCTGGGAGACGGCTACGAAGCGGTCGGCGTGCTCGAACAGGGCCGGCTGCTGGCGGCGCAGCCCGGCGGCGTAGACGGCCGCCTCGCCCAGCGAGCCGCGACACTGCAGGCGCAGCCCCGGCCAGGTGTCGGCCCGGTGACAGCGAAAGCACGGTGCCCCGTCGCGGTAGGCGATCCCGATCGCGCAGAACAGGCGGTAGTTATGGAGGTGAAGCACGGTGCGGGCCCCGGCCTCCCGGGCCGCGGCGAGCGCTCGCCAGCCGAACAGCGGATGCAGGTTGTGGGCGTGGACGACGTCGGCGCGCAGGCGTGTGACCGCTGCCCCCACCGCCTCGGGGTCGCTGCCACCCGAAACCAGCGCCCGCGCGGCGGTCAGCGGGCCGGCGTCGGCACTCGAGCGCTCCAGACGCTCCACCGTGTGTCCCCGCCGGGCCAGCAGCGCCTCGAGGTCGGCCACCGCGCGCTCCTCTCCCCCCTCGGCGCGATAGCGGTTGTGCAGGAGCAGGACGCGCATGACAGGAGCGCCCGGCCCGGTCCGGAGCGCCCGCCGATTCTGTCAGCGGCGTCGGGC
This sequence comes from Solirubrobacteraceae bacterium, assembly GCA_050696855.1. Classification (GTDB taxonomy): domain Bacteria; phylum Actinomycetota; class Thermoleophilia; order Solirubrobacterales; family Solirubrobacteraceae; genus Palsa-465. The sequence goes on from JBOGYN010000459.1 coordinate 2,986, forward strand.
GGGGGCGGTGAGCCATCATCTCCGGCGTGGCGATCGCGCTCTTGACCAACCATCTCGTCCCCTACCGCACCCCGCTCTACGAGCGCCTGGCCGCCGAGCACGGCGTCGAGGTCCTGTGCTACGGCGGGGGCGAGCGCTACATGCCCAGCGCGCCGCCCGCCGACTTCGATGCCCAGCTGGCCGCGGCTCCGTTCCCGGCCCGGCGGCTGGATGGGTGGCGGGACGCGGGGCGGGTCGGGCGCCGTTATCAGGCGGTGATCGCCCCCTACGCCGGGGGGCCGATCTTTCCCTCCGCCTATCTCGGGGCTCGCCGCTACCGCCGTCCGTTCGTGTTCTGGGCTTCGGTCTGGGCCCAGCCGCACTCGCTCAGCAACGATCTGGCCCTCCCACTGACCCGCCACATCTACCGTCACGCCGACGCCGTGGTGGCCTACGGAGAGCATGCCCGGCACTTCGTGGCCGGCGTCCGCGGCCGCGATGACGACGTGTTCGTGGCGCCCCAGGCGGTCGAGCCCGAGCTGTTTGCGCGCGCGGTCGCCCCGTCCGAGGCGGCGGCCTTTCGCGCTCGCCACCGGCTACCCGAGGGTCCCCTGGTCCTCTACGCCGGACGGCTGGTGACGGCCAAGGGGATCGAGGTGCTGATCGACGCCTGGCCCCGGGTCGGGACCGGCGCGACGCTCGTGGTGGCGGGCGACGGCCCGCTGCGCGAACGCCTCGGGGGGGTGCCGGGGACGCGGCTCCTCGGATCGCTGGCCCGCGACGAGCTGCCCGTGGCCTACGCCGCGGCGACGATCGTGGTGATCCCCTCGATCCCGACGCCGCGCTGGCTGGAGCCCTGGGGCCTGGTCTGCAACGAGGCCCTGCACCAGGGACGAGCGGTGATCGCCACCTCGGCGGTCGGCGCCGTGGCCGGGGGCCTGGTCCGCGACGGCGAGACCGGATGCGTGATCCCCCCCGGCGACGCCGACGCGCTGGCCGGCGCAATCAAGCGCCTGCTCGCCGACGGGGGCCTGCGCGAGCGGCTGGGCGAGGCGGGCCGGTCGGCCGTGGCCGCGTACACGTACGCGGCGGCGGCGGCGGGGTTCGGGCAGGCTCTGGCGGTGGCGCTGGCCTACTGACCGACCGAGAACATCGCCTCGAGGTCGTGGCGCGAGTAGACCTCGAACGCGACCATCGTCTGGGTCCGGCGCACCCCGGCCAGCTGGGAGAGCTTGCCGGTCACCACCTGCGCGAGCTGGTCCTGCTCACGCAGGCGCAGGATGGCGACGAAATCCCATTCTCCGGTCACCGAGTAAGCCTCGGCGACTCCTTCGATGTCGGCCAGTTCGCCGCCCAGCTTGGACAGCGCCGACCCCTCGGCCTGGATGAGGACAATCGCGTGGGTCATGCCGTGTGGGTCTCCCCCGGCTCGAGGATGACAACGGTCGAGCCGGTGGCCGCCTCGACCTCGGATTTGAACGCCTGGGCATCGGTCTCGATCGGCGGGAAGGTGCCGTAGTGGCAGGGGATCACCGTCTTGGCGCCGACGAATTCCGCTGCGTCCACCGCATCGTGCCGGTCCATCGTGAAGTGGCCGCCGATGCACATCAGCGCGACATCGATCGGAGTGCGCTTGCCGACCAGCTTGAGATCGGAGAACAGGCACGTGTCGCCCAGGTGGTAGATGATCTGGCCGCCGAACGAGATCAGCATGCCGGCCGGCGTCGAGACGGTGCCGTTCGGGGTGGTGGAGGTGTGCCAGGCCGGCACCAGCTTGACCCAGCCCCAGTCAAAGCTCGCCGTGCCGCCGAGGTTGCAGTTGCGGACCTCGAGCCCCTCCGCCTCGATCTCGCCGGCGACCTCGGTGATCGCCACCACGGTCGCGCCGGTGCGCTTGCCGATCGCGATCGTGTCGCCATAGTGGTCCTGGTGGCCGTGGGTGAGCAGGATCGTGGTCGCCTTGACCTCGTCGGCGCTGACCGCTGCCTTGGGGTTGCCGGTCAAGAACGGATCGATCAGCAGCGTCGTGTCGCCGTCGGAGAGGGTGAAGCAGGCGTGGCCGAGGAAGCGAATGTCCATTTCGGGTTCTAGTCCTTCGGTTGATTTTCATTGGGGGGTACGGAGAGCTCCGGGAGCGCGCTTGAGAGCTCAAAGCCGACCGCGACCCCGACCAGCATGCCGAGCCGAACCTCTTCGGCCAGCAGCGTACGCACCGCCCGCAGCCGGGTCTCGAGCTCGGGCTCGGCGGCCGCTTCTCGGGCCGCTCCCTCGTGGGCGGAGTCAAACCAGCCGCCCTCGGTCAGTGCCGCGTTGAGCACGCGCTGGAGCTGGGGCGCGGCCCGCATCACGATCTCCTGAGCCTCGCGGAGGCGGTCCGCGTCGCTGATCGCGGCGATCGCGGCGTCCAGCTCCTCGTCGGTGTAGGCACGCTCCGGCACTCGCTCACGGCATCATACGTACGTGGCCATCGCTCTTACCTCCCTGTCGCACGGCGCCGGCTGCGGCTGCAAGCTCCCCGCCGCGGCGCTCGCCCCGCTGCTCTCCGGGCTGCCTGGCGTGGCTGATCCCAACGTCCTGGTCGGCTTTGACCACGCTGACGACGCCGGCGTCTACCGCCTGCGCGACGACCTGGCGATCGTCTCCACGGTGGACTTCTTCACGCCGATCGTGGACGACCCGTTCGACTTCGGGCGGATCGCCGCCTGCAACGCGCTCTCCGACGTGTACGCGATGGGCGCCGACCCGGTGTGCGCGCTCAACCTGGTCGCCTTCTCGATCGAACAGATCGGGGGTGAGGTGCTGAGCGAGATCCTCCGGGGCGGGGCGGCGATCGCCACCGAGGCCGGGATCGCGATCGTCGGCGGTCACTCGATCGACGACGCCGAGCCTAAATACGGGATGGCGGTGACCGGCGTAGTGCATCCCGACCAGCTGCTGACCAACGGCGGCGGCCGCCGCGGGGACGCGCTCGTCCTGACCAAGCCGCTGGGCGCGGGCGCGGTCGCGACCGCGGTCAAGCGGGGCCTGGAGGCGCCCCTGGCCGAGGCGGTTGCAGTCATGAGCACGCTCAACCGCGACGGTTCCCGCGCGGCCCGCGACGCGGGCGCCCACGGAATGACCGACGTGACCGGCTTCGGGCTGCTCGGGCACCTGCACGAACTGGCGCTGGCCAGCGGTCTCGCCGCCGAAGTCGACGCCGCGGCGATCCCGGCCATCGCCGGTGTGCTGGAGCTGCTCGCCGATGGTGACCGCGCCGTGGCGGGCGGTACCCGGCGAAATCGGGCTCACGCCGAGACCTTTGCCAGCTTCGGCGCCGACGTGCCTGAGCATCGCCGTTGGCTGGCCTGCGACGCCATGACCTCCGGTGGCCTACTGGTGGCGCTGCCCCGGGCGGCGGCCGACCGGGTGCCCGGTGCGGTGATCGGTCACCTCACCGAGGGCGAGCCGGGCACGATCGCGGTCGTCTAACGGACGCCGAGCCGGGCCAGGGGCAGACCGACCGCGAAGCCCGCCACCACCCCCACCCCGTCGGCAACCCAGCTCGCGCCGAACACGGCGAGCGGCAGCAGCAGGAGCACGGCCGCGATCACGGCGACACCGAGGAGATCACCCTCATAGTCCTGCTTGGCGCGTAGGGCAAGCAGGTCGGGGACCGCCCAGGCACAGAGCATGGCCAGGGCCGCGCCGCCGGCGCCGAGGGAGAACGGGATCGCGTAGACCGCGGCGGTCGCTGCCACGCCGCCCACCCCGCCGAGCAGGAACAGCCCGACCACGACCAGCGGACCGTGGCGGCGCTCGAGCAGCCAGCCGAACAGGCCGATCGCCCCCAGGGCGAGGAACGCATAACCGGTGTTGTCATAGGCGAATGCGGCCGTGAACACCCGCCACCATTCCGATTGGGGCTTGCCGAGGATCTCGAGATAGCCGCCCACACCGCCCAATCCCGTGCGCCACAGCACGGTGCCGACCAGTCCAGCCAGAACCAGGGCCCCGGTCGTGTAGGGGCGACGGTCGGGACGGATGCCGGGGATCTCATCGCTGCGCAACCGGCTCAGCAGCGGCGCCGGGCTGCGTTTGGCGCGCTTGCCGGCCGGCCGTCCCTCGCGGTTCAGCTTCGGGGCGCGCTTACGCAGGCGGTTACCGCAGTACGGGCATTCCGTTATGTAACTGCTGACTTCGGATCCACAGCTCTTGCAGACCACGAACAGATCAGGGCCACCGGCGCTCACGGACCGATTGTAGAACCGCGTCGAGCCCGTCTGGGCCCGGGCCTTTCAAGCGCCGTTGTCACCAGGCAATGTCGCCGTCACGATCTCGGACATGACCTCCTTCAGGTCATGGTTGGCCTCGTAGACGACCACCTGGCGCGCGGCGCCGTTGCCGCGGGTGAGGAGATCCTCGACGGCGTCCAGCTCGTTGACCGAGCCGAGATCCTGACAATGCTCGCGCATCCGGTCGACCAGGCGCCGGGCCAGGGCGCGGGTGCCCACCCGATCAGAGCCCGGAAGATCGACGAGCTCGCCTTCGAGGCCGTGGCGCGCCGCCAGCCACTTGTTCTCATCCAGCATCTCCCACGGATAGGTGGAGAGGCTCTTGCCGGCGTCGAAGTGAATCGCGAGCTCGCGGACCATGGCCTGGACCAGCGCCGCCAGACCGAGCGTGTGCTCGACATGGGTCTGGGAGTCCATCACCCGGATCTCGACCGTGCCGAACATCGGGTGGGGCCGCACGTCGTGCCACAGGTAGGTGTAGTCCTCGATCACCCGGGCCTTGATCATGAAGTCGATCTGGTGCTCGTAGTCGGCCCAATCCTGGTAGGTGGGCGGGATCCCGACCCGCGGAAAGGCGCGGAAGATCGGCGTCCGGGTCGAGGCCATGCCGGTCAGGTCGGCGCGCCAGAAGGGCGAGTTGGCCGAGAGACCGAGCAGCACCGGCAGGTGGACCCGCATGCCGTTGGCGACGTGGATCGCCTTACCGGGATCATCGACCCCGACGTGGATGTGCATCCCGAAGATGAGCTCCTGACGGGCGACGAAGCGCAGCGCCGAGATCAGGTCTCGGTAGCGAGGCCGAGCCACGATCCGCTGGTCCTCCCACATCGCGAACGGATGGGTGCCGGCCGACCCGATCGCCATCCCCTTGCTGGACGCGGTCTCGGCCACCTGGCGGCGCAGCGCCGTGAGCTGGCCGCCCGCTTCGGTGATATCGGCGCACGGGTCGGTGGAGATCTCGAGCACCGACTCCATCAGCTCGGGCTTGATCTCGCCCACCGGGGCCGGTTCGACGAGCATCGCCTCGATCGCATTGACGAGCTCCAGGGACTCGGCGTCGAGGATCATCAGCTCCTCTTCGATGCCGAGCGTGTAGGCGTGTCCGGAGAAGCGGTGCTCCACTGGCGCCAGAGGGTACGCGGTTGCGGCCCTAGACTCAGGCAACCAACCAAAATTTGACTGACCAAGGAGTGACATGGCACTCGGATACGACGGCAAGCTCTACATCCTGGCCTTCGACCATCGCGGCTCGTTCCAGAAGAAGATGTTCGGGATCGAGGGAGATCCCACTCCCGAGCAGATCGAGACGATCTCAGACGCCAAGCGCCTGATCTTCGAGGGCATGGTGGAGGCCGTCTCGCGCGGTGCCCAGGCGTCGGCGACCGGAGTACTGGTGGATGAGCAGTTCGGCTCTGACGTGCCCGCTCAGGCCCGTGAGCACGGCCTCAAGCTCGCGATGCCGGTCGAGAAGTCGGGCCAGAACGAGTTCGACTTCGAGTACGGCGCCGGCTTCGGGGCCCACATCGAGAGCTATAGCCCCGATTTCTCCAAGGTCCTGGTCCGCTACAACCCCGAAGACGACCCGGTCCTCAACGAGCGTCAGCTCGGCCGCCTCAAGGAGCTCGCCGACTGGCTGCACGCCCACGACAAGAAGTTCCTCTTTGAGCTCCTGGTCCCGGCCACCGACAACCAGCTGGCCTCGGTGGACGGCGATACCGACCGCTACGATGGCGAGCTGCGCCCCGAGCTGATGCGCCGCTCGATCGAGAACATCCAGGAGTTCGGGATCGAGGTCGACATCTGGAAGATCGAGGGCGTCGATGACCGTGACGACGCGGTCATGCTCGCCGAGCAGGCCCGTTCCGGCGAAGGCCGCGAGGGCGTCACCTGCGTCCTCCTCGGACGCGGCGCTTCCACCGCCAAGGTCGAGCAGTGGCTTGAGGCAGCCGCGACCGTCGACGGCTTCGTCGGCTTCGCGATCGGCCGCTCGATCTGGTGGGACGCGCTCAAGGGGTTCCTGGCCGATGAGCTCGATCGCGCCGCGGCCGCGAGCCAGATCGCCGACAACTATCTGCACTTCGTAGAGGTCTACGAAGGCCAGCAGGTCCACTGATCCCCGGGGACTACATAAGTGGGGCCATCGCCGCCCGTCAACTGCTGGTAGCCTCGCGGCCGTGGCGATGAAGATGCGCCAGAGCCTCGCGCAGCTCGAGCAGGAGTTCCGGCACGAGACGCAACTGGACCGGAGTCGTCGAGAAACCCTCCGGCGTCATGCTGTGCGCAGATCCAGGGTCCGCACCCACCAGCGGGCCACCAAGCGCAGCTCGATGCGCTACTGGGTGCTCGTGCTGACGCTGGTCGCCACCGCTCTGATCGTCACGGCGGCGATGTTCGAGACGCTGTACCTGCTGCTGAGCTGATCCGTAGCTACGGCTCGGAGGGGCCGCCCCGGCTCGGCCTCGCCCAGCTCACTCCACGAACCTACCGCGGCTTCTCTTCGCCCAGGCCTCGCAGCGCGGCGTCGACTTCTTCCCGAGCTCCCTTGGTCTCCTCGGAGCGCTCCTGCTGAATCTCCAAGTAGACCTCCTTGCGGAAGACCGGAACGTCGCGTGGTGCCTGGATCCCGATCCTTACCTTCTCGCCCATGATGGCCAAGACCGAGACCTCGATCTCATCGCCAATCATGATGCTCTGGTTGGACTTACGGGTCAGGACCAGCATCTTGCTTGCCTCCCTGCTTGGCTGCCATTGCGTAACGGTACGGGCACGCGAGAGCGCCCTTCCCGCCGGGCTCTGAGAATAGCGTGAACCCCGGTCGCCGGACAAGGATGGAGCTTTTGTCCCGGGTCGCGCTCCGCTTGGGTGAGACTGGCAAGAGGTATCGCCGTCTCCTGTACTAGTCTCAGCGCTCTTATGGCCCGTAAATCACTCAGACCAGAGTTGAACCGCATCCGCGCCTGGGTCCGTCAAGGACGAACAGACGCCTGGATCGCGCATCAACTCGAAGTAACCGTTCAACAGATTCAGACCTTCAAGCGCGAGCAGAGTCTCGCCCCCGGCGAAGAGAGCGATGGGGCCGCCACCGGTCCCGATTTCGATGACGAGATCGATCTTCGCGCCGAGGACGATGCGCTGATCGCGGCTGAGCTCGACGCCGCCGACGCAGTCCGCGACGATGAGGACGAAGGCGAGGACGAGGACAGCGACGCTGAGAAGCCCGCTCGTCGCCGGCGAGGCCGGCGCGGAGGGCGGAGCGGCCGCAGCCGCGGCCGCAGTTCCGAGACCCACGAGGCGACCTTTGACCACGGCGAGGAGGGCTACGGCCTGTGGCTCGATCCCGCCGTCCAGGACGATCCGGTGTACGCCGAGTACTGGGCCGGGCACCGGCCGGTTGAGGTCGCGATCGAGGAGGACCAGATC
>JBOGYN010000460.1:0-2619 GCA_050696855.1 Solirubrobacteraceae bacterium
GCTCTGGATCCATCCGAAATACGCTCACGTACAGGTCCGGGCTGCCGTTGATCTGCGTGGTGATCAACTCTCGCGCCCATCCCTGATCACCCGCGATGGTGAGACTCGCGATCGGCTTTTCGGTGACGGTGCTGACGTTGCGGATGACGATCTCAGCGTCCGGCATCGCGCCCCACCTGTACCGCGGGAATTGCCGGCTCATCGCTGAACTGTGGCATGACCTTGTCGGCAAACAGCTTCATGCTGCCCATGATCTGTTCGTAGCTCAGGAGCGGAAGCGCCCAGTACAGGACGAGATGTCGCAAACCGAGCTCCTGCTCGTACTTCTGGAGTCGTTCCGCCACGTGTTCCGGTGTGCCCACAAAGCACCATTCGTGACGGTTGAGGAAGTCAAACCAGTCATCGCTCTGATCGGCCTCGGTCAACTCCTCATCGGGTCCCAGGAATGCCTGGCGTCCACGCCACGTCGCCGACACCCCGCCAGTCACATGCTCCATCTCGAGATTGATCGAGGGACGCATGACCCGCTCGGCCTCCTCCATCGTGGGCGCTACGTACACAGGACGCATTGTCGCGAAGCGCTCAGAAGCGCCCTTAGGCGCCGCCTCGCGGTACGCGCCGAGCGCGGCGCCCGTCGCCCCGAAGGACTGAGCCCACGACATCACGCCGAGCCCCCGCGCCGCCGCTTTCGCAGTCGAAGACGCGGTGTCGGCCATCACCCAGCAAGGCAGATCCGGCCCTTGATACGGCGTCGGCAGAATCTGCAGTGCGGCCAGCTCTCCATCGGGCGAATAGAAACGCGGGTCGAGCTCCTCGGGGGGAAGCGAGCCATCCTTCCAGCCCGCGAACGGGAGCTTGTAGAACTGCCCGTCATACCGAAACGGCTCGCCGGACCATGCCAGCTGGATGATGTCGAGCGACTCCCAGAACAGTTCCTGCAGACGCTTTTGATCCCGACGGTCAGCGTCAGCGTTGAAGTTGCCCGAGACCCGGTTGTTGAGACCCCGCATCGCTCCGAAGTCGACCCGGCCGTCACTCATGTGGTCCAACGTCGCGACGTCCTCGGCTACCCGCAGCGGATGCCAGTCGGGCAGGCAGACACCGCATTGACCGAGACGTAGCGTGGTCGTCTGCGCAGCTACGTATGCGCCGAAGAGAAGCGGGTTCGTCGGTGTCGGCGCCAACCACCCGTCCCAGAAGAAATGGTGCTCCGCGCACCACACGCCGGTGAAACCCGCCGACTCGAGAAAGCGCGCCGTATCGCGCCACTCCGCTACCGGCGGATACGCCGATACGTCCCCGGCATGCACCACCACGCCACTGTCAAAGCGCACACTACCTCCCAATTACCTGTAGCACGAAACGCAACCACGGGTAGGATCGCAGTGCGATAGGCCCAATTCAATGGGAGGTGCACCTCGATATTCCACATCCTTTTGTGCACGCGCACACCGGTGCACACACAAAATTAGCCTGTGACCCACGCGCTGCGCGAACGACGCGCGCACGGGCCGACGCAATTCGAGCGCCCATGTGGTGACGGTACGGGGATCAGCGAGCCGGCACACTGGCCGACACGGTCATCGTGGGGCGCGGCGCAAGCCCAGCGATGAGCGGCCGCTGGAGGCGACCGGAGCGGCCTCGGCCGGTGCCGACGAAACGCCCTCGCCGCGTCCGAGGAACACCTCGCCGAGGTCGTCGCGCGCGAGGAGGTCCGCGGCGGAGCTCGAGAGCGCAGTTGTCCCCGCCGAAAGCACGTAGCCCCAGTGGGAGATCTCCAGCGCGGCCAACGCCTTTTGCTCGACGAGCAGTACGGAAGTCCCTGCCACCGCCAGCCCGCGGATATCTTTCGTCAGCAGTTCCCGCGAGAGGTCGGGGGCGAGCCCGGATGTCGGTTCGTCGAGCAGCAGCACCCGCGGCCTGTTCATCAGCGCGCGTCCGACCGCGACCATCTTGCGTTCCCCGCCGCTGAGCTTGACGGCGCGCCGCTTCAGCAGCCCGGACAGGGCGGGAAGGACCTCGAGTACCTCGTCAATGCGGCCCTTGACGTCCGCTCGTTTGAGCAGGTATCCACCCATCTCGAGGTTCTCGTACACGGTGAGCGGGTCGAACACGTCGTTGGTCTGTGGCACGTAACCCAAGCCGAGCCGAGCGAGCTTATTCGGGCGGATATTCCTGATCTCGCGATCGTCCAGCATGATGGAGCCGGATTCCACTCGCAGCAGGCCTGCGACCGCCTTCAGCATCGTGCTCTTACCCGCGCCATTGGGTCCGACCACCGTCACGATCTCGCCCGTCCCGACCTGCGCCGAAACGCCACGGATGATCGGAGGGCCGCCATAACCGGCTACCACCGTCTCGATCTTCAGCGCCACCGGCGGGCGCAAGGTGGCGTCACTCTCCGAGATAGGCATCCAAGACCTCGCGACGCGAGCGCAGCTCGGCCATCGTCCCGGTCGCGATCACCTTCCCCAGCGCCATCGCGATGACGTAGTCCGACATGCGCTCGACGACCTCGAGCTCATGTTCGACGATCAGAAGCGTCAGGCCCTCGCGCGCCAGCTCGACCAGATCGTTCTCGATCGACCGAGCCAGGGTGGGGTTGACACCTGCCATCGG
>JBOGYN010000461.1:0-3137 GCA_050696855.1 Solirubrobacteraceae bacterium
GGCCTGGCCGAACAAGGCCGCCTGCTGATCGCCGGCCACGCCCGCCACCGGAACCTTGTGACCGTGCAGGAACTCGGGCCGGGTGGTGGCGATCTGACCCGAGCTGGCCACGACCTTGGGCAGCGCCCGCTCGGGGATCCCGAACAGCTCGAGCAACTCGCCATCCCAGACCCCGGCGCCGATGTCGAAGAGCATCGTTCGTGAGGCGTTGGAGGCATCGGTGGTGCGCTCTCCGGTCAGCCGGTGGATCAACCAGGCGTCGATCGTCCCGAAGATGGCCCGGCCCGACTCAGCGCGATCGTGCAACCCGTCCACGTTGTGCAACAGCCACTCGATCTTCGTGCCCGAGAAGTACGGGTCGAGCACCAGGCCGGTCCGCTCGCGGATCAGCGGCTCGTGCCCGGCGGCGCGCAGCTCGTCGCAGCGGGCGGCGGTCCGGCGGTCCTGCCAGACGATCGCACGGTGCAACGGCTCGCCGCTATCGGGATCCCACACGCACACGGTTTCGCGCTGGTTGGTGATTCCGACTGCGGCCAGCTCGCCGGCGCGTACGCCGGCGTCGTCCAGCGCTTCGCCCGCGACGGCGTGCGTCACCGCCCAGATCTCGTGCAGATCGTGCTCGACCCAACCCGGGCGCGGAAAGTACTGCTCGAACTCGCGGTAGGAGCGACCGGCCAGCTCGGCCTGGTCATCAAAGACAAGGCAGGTGGTGCCGGTGGTCCCCTGGTCGATGGCGAGGATCATCCCCGGGCGAGCTTAACCCCTGTTTGCGGCCTCGCCGGCCAGGCGATACTCACGACATGACCAACACCGTTACAGAGTTTCCCCTCCCGGGCGCAAACACCCACACCATCCCCCAGCTCGGCTTCGGGGTCTTTCAGGTCCCGCCCGAGGAAACCGCCGCGACGGTCCGCGAGGCGCTGGCCGTCGGTTACCGCCACATCGACACCGCCGCTGCCTACCGCAACGAGGCCGCCGTCGGCGAGGCAACCCGCAGCAGCGGGCTCGATCGTGAAGAGCTGTTCGTGACCACCAAGTTGTGGAACAGCGATCAGGGACACGACTCCACCCTTCGTGCCTTTGACCGTAGCCTCGACCAGCTCGGCTTTGACTACGTGGATCTGTATCTGATCCACTGGCCGGTTCCGTCGCGCGACCTCTACACGGAGAGCTGGCAGGCGCTGACCGAGCTCGCCGCCGACGGCCGCGCCCGCGCGATCGGCGTGTCCAACTTCCACATCCCCCACCTCGAACGGATCATCGACAGCACCGGCGTGGTCCCGGCCGTCAACCAGATCGAGCTCCATCCGGCGCTACAGCAGTCCGAGCTCCGGGGCTTCCATCAGGAGCGCGGAATCCTCACCGAGGCCTGGAGTCCGCTCGGTCAGGGCGCGGCGCTCGAGGCGCCCGCCGTGGTCGAGATCGCCGAGGAGCTTGGCCGGACACCCGCCCAGGTAGTGCTGCGCTGGCACCTTGAGCTCGGGAACGTGGTGATACCGAAGTCGGTCACCCCCGAGCGGATCCGCGAGAACTTCGACGTGTTCGACTTCGAGCTCGGCGAAGACCGGCTGGCGCAGATCGCCAAGCTGGACCGTGGCGAGCGGATCGGGCCCGACCCAGATCAGTTCGCGGGCGGCTAGCGCGACGGCGTCGAGGCGACGCGCCGCTGGTCAGCGGATCGGAAAGGAAATCCGGTCGCTGGCCAGCTGGACGCCCGAATGGGAGACCAGATAGGCGCAGGCGTGGTCGGTCCCGGCTGAGGATGACCTCCAGCCGGAGACCTCGGCGAACCTGCCCACGACTGCGTAGCTGTCATGGGCGTGTGGGACGCGCCGCGCCTCGGCGGCGAAGCTGGAGGCGCAGCCGGAGTAATCGACGAACAGGTATGCGCTCGCCCGGCGGCGCGCGAAGCCCTGCACGGTGAGGTCGTAGACGATCTGGCTGCGAACCAGTGTGGGGGCGACGATCCTGATCCGGTCGCCTGGCCGCGCCGCCCCCGCGGCGGCTTGCCCGAGCCCGGTCACCGCGGTGGCCAGGGCCAGCGCCGAGCACGTCAGCATCCGCTTCACGTTGGGATTATCGGCGGCACCCTGAGCTTGGTAAAGCCATTTCGGCCTGGTGTCAGCGCCCGGCTCTATTCTCCGCGGCACCCGCCGCCGTCACGAGGAGTGCAAGCTTGCCCGAGGTCGAAGCCCACATAACCGGCATCGTGTGGAAGATCGAGGTCGAGGTCGGCGACAGCGTCGAGGAGGGCGACGCCGTCGTGATCCTCGAATCGATGAAGATGGAGATGCCGGTCGAGGCCGAGGATCCTGGGGTGGTCTCGGAGATCCGGTGCAGCGAAGGTCAATCCGTGTCCGAGGGCGACACGCTCGTTGTCCTCGAATAGCGCCCGGGCGGGACAGCTGTTGATCGACGAGCCCGCGCCGGGAGTGGCGCGGCTGGTCATCTCCAACCCCGACAAGCGGGGGGCGCTGGACCAGGCCATCCTCGATCGCTTCGCCACCGTGATGCCCGAGCTCGACGCTCGCTGCGTGCTGATCACCGGCGAACAACGGATCTTCTCGGCTGGTTACGACATCGGGAATCTCCCCGGCCGGGTGTCGGCCGACGAGGCCGAGAAGCTCGTCGCGGATCCGTTCGCAGCGGCCATCGATGCGATCGAGGCCTATCCGTTTCCCACTTTGGCGGCACTCAATGGCCATACGATCGGCGGTGGCCTCGAGCTCGCTCTGTCCTGCGACCTGCGGATCGCCGCCATCGCGATCAAGCTGGCGATGCCCCCGGCCAAGCTCGGCCTGGTCTACTCCCACACCGGGATTCGCAGGTTCATCGACGCCATCGGCGCGACCCGGACGCGGGAGCTGTTTTTGGTCGGCCGTCCGATCGACGCCGCCACCGCGCTGACTTGGGGGCTGGTCAACTCGGTCGTCGAGCCCGACCAGCTTCCCGAGGCGGCGCTCGCCCTGGCCGAGGAAGTAGCGGCCAACGCGCCGCTCGCCCAGCGCGGAAACAAACAGGTCATCCGCGCCGTACTTGACGCCCAGGCCGCCCTCGCCCCGGCCGTGGAGCGGGAGTTGCTCGAGCTCCGCCTGGCATGCTTCTCCTCGCACGACTTCCGCGAGGGAGTCCGCGCC
>JBOGYN010000462.1:0-6009 GCA_050696855.1 Solirubrobacteraceae bacterium
ATCCGGGCGCGATCACGAAAGGACACTATCATGACCGACATCCGAACTGATGACGAGCTGATCGTCGTGCTGTCGACGCCCGTGGACGCCGACACCCTCGACCGACTGCACCGCCGCCTGGAACGAGCGGCGGAGCGAGAAGATCTGGTCGATGTCGCGTACACCACTCTCGACACCCCCTTAGGGCCGCTGCTGCTCGCCGCCACCTCGAAAGGTCTGGTCCGCGTGGCCTACGGCATCGAGGACCACGACGCAGTGCTGCAGAGCCTCGCCGATCGCATCAGCCCACGGATCCTGCGCGCCCCCCAGCGCCTGGACACCGCGGTCCGCGAGATCGAGGAATACTTCGCCGGCCGCCGCACCAACTTCGACCTCCCGCTGGACTTCTCACTCTCGCAAGGCTTCCGGCAGCGAGTCCAGCGGCACCTGTCCGAGATCGCCTACGGGAGCACCGAGTCCTACAAGGACGTGGCCGTCAGCGTCGGCAACCCGAAGGCCGTACGCGCGGTCGGGACCGCGTGTGCCACCAACCCGCTGCCGGTCGTTGTGCCCTGCCACCGCGTGCTGCGTAGCGACGGCACTCTGGGCGGTTACGTCGGCGGCCTGGCCGCCAAGACCGCCCTGCTCGACCTCGAGCGGGTCGCATGAGTCCGCGAGCGAGCAAAGCCACCCTGGTCGACCCGTGGAACCATCGGGTCGACCAGGGTGACTGGGAGGCAATCACCGCCGAGGTGAACGAATACGGTGGGGCCTTGCTGCCGCAGTTACTCACCGACACCGAAACCGCCGACTTCCGCGCCATGTACGGGCACGACGAGCTGTTCCGCAGCACGATCAATATGGGCCGCTACCGCTTCGGCGAAGGCGAGTACCGGTACTTCCAGGCGCCCTACCCCGAGCCGATCGAGCAGCTGAAGCAGGCCCTGTACCCGCGGCTACTCCCGATCGCCCGCGACTGGTGGGCCAAACTCGGCCGCCCCGCGCCCTGGCCCGACACCCTTGACGAATGGCTGGCGATGTGCCGCAAGGCCGGGCAAGTCAAATCGACCGCCATTCTGCTCAAGTACGGCGAGAGGGACTGGAACGCGCTACACCGAGACCTCTACGGAGATCTGGTTTTCCCGCTACAGGTCGTGATCAACCTCAGTTACCCCGGCGTCGACCACGCTGGCGGCGAGTTCCTGCTCGTCGAGCAACGCCCCCGCGCCCAGTCCCGCGGCACCGCAATTCTCCTGCCACACGGACATGGCTACGTCTTCACCACACGAGACCGTCCGGTCGCGTCACAACGGGGCTGGTCTGCCGCACCCGTCCGCCATGGCGTCTCGGCGATCCGCACCGGCGAGCGCTACACCCTCGCCCTCGTTCTACACGACGCCGCATAGGTCGTTGCCTGGTGAAGACCTTCGCACTCCTCGGCGCCGACGGCCGCCCCTATCAGTCCCCGATCAAAGGTCTGTGGGGCGGCCACTGCGGCTCGAAGATCTACGGACGCCTGGACTGCCCTGCCGCACTGCGCGCCATCGCCCGAGGCGGCTACGTCCAGAACCGCGTGTTCTTCGCCGACGAAGCCATGGCGATCACCGCCGGCTACCGCCCCTGCGGCACCTGCTGCAAAGACCGCTACCAGGCCTGGAAGACCGCCCGAGAGAAGAGTAAATAGATGTACACCCTGACCAGCCCGCTCCTGAGGGCGCCGGCCAGCCATAGCGACCGCAATGCCGAGCAAGGCACAGACGTGCTGGCCACCGACGCCGAGATCTCCACCCTCGTCTGCCTCGCTCGCAGCCGTCACGCCCACGACCTCGTGATCGGCTCCGGCCGCACCCCGCGGGCCGTCGCGACGACCCGCGCGATAGAGACCGCCTGGGAGCGTATCGGCGGCCGGGTACTCCTCGCGATCACCTGGCCGGAGACCGGAGCGTCCTGGCTGCGCCACGCGACGCGGTTCGCGGCCCCGGATCCGGACCTGTGGGTCATGACCGGGCCGGCAATCGGGTGGGCTCAGATGACACGGCGGCTGCTGTGGTCCACCAGTTGGGCGCCAGCGCGAACCCTCGCGACCGCAGGCATCGGAAGCCCGCAGTCACTCGCACTCGTCGGCCTGCACAACCTCGAGGACCTGGCCGGCGTGTACGGCGACGGAACTTCATGGCACGTGGCGCACGGCGCTCTCATGCACCGCCCAAGGGTCGTTAGCGGACCATGACAGCGCTGTTCGCACCTGAGTACGAGGAACGCCACCGGCGGGAGATCGCTCCAGGCGCCACGCTCATTCCCAACTGGCTGACACTCGAACAGCAGACATGGATCGCTGGTCAATTCCGCGATTGGGCGCGGGGCCCCGTACCCATCCGCGCCGCGAAGGTCCGTGGTCACGAAATGTCAGTGCACACCGTCTGCCTGGGCTGGCACTGGCGGCCCTACAGGTACACACGCGAAGCCACAGACGTCAACGGCGCCCATGTCCTTACCTTCCCGGACTGGATGGTCCGCCTCGGGCGCTACGCCCTACCGAGACCGGCCACGACGACGCCACGGTGGCCTCCTACACGCCCGACACCGCGTTGGTGAACTTCTACGACGAGACCGCGCGGCTGGGAATGCACCAAGACAAAGACGAGCATTCCCTCGCACCGGTGGTGTCACTGTCCGTGGGCGACAGCTGCACCTTCCGATTCGGCAACACGAACGACCGCGGCAAGCCCTACACCGACCTGTTGCTGGCCTCGGGCGACCTATTCGTCTTCGGCGGACCGTCTCGACTGGCCTATCACGGCGTTACCAAGATCCACGAAGGCACCGCCCCCGAAGGATGCGGCCTCGGTTACGGCCGCATCAACATCACGATGCGCGTGACCGGACTCGCCGGGTGAACGCACGCCGTGCCAGCGACCAAAGGCATCGTCCATCTTGGCCGCCCCGTACGGTCGGTCGTGCCGCGATACATGCGCACCCGTTGGCCCGACGAGAATGAACGCGGCCGCCAAGACACAGGCCGCCACCTCCCCCGGTCGATCGGGTCCGAGCGACGTGGCAGCTCCCGGGGTCCGCGTGGAATGACCGTCCTGCGCCTGGCCCCGAACGGCCCCTGCGACTTCGACATCACGTCGCGAGTATTGGCCGCCCACGCGATCCCGGGAGCCGAGGAGTTCGATCTCGCCACGCGAAGCCATACCCGGCTTCTGACGCACATCGAGGGCCAAGTGCGAGTCAAGATCCGGTTCACCGGCAGCGAGGTGATCCTCGCTGTGCCCGACGACCTGCCTGACGTGGACCGCGTAACGGCGTCAGTCCGGCGCTGGCTGGATCTCGACGCCGATATCGTGCAGGTCGCCGATCACTTCCGAGCCGATCCGATCATTGGGCCGTTGGTCGCCAGCCGGCCAGGCGTGCGGCTCGTCGGCTACCCGAACGAGTTCGAGGCGGTCGTCGCTACGGTCATCGGCCAGCAAGTCTCCCTCGCTGCGGCCCGTACCTTCCTCGGCAGGCTCGTGACCGAGTTCGGCACACCGATCGCCGGTCTGCTGGCATTCCCAAGACCGCAAGAGCTCGCTGCGATACCCGCCGCACGACTGCAAGGCAGTATCGGGCTCACCGGCACCCGAAGCCGCGCGCTGCATGCCCTGGCCCAGACATGGTCGGACGGCTTCACACTCGCCGAGCTCAACGTCCAGCAGACACGACGCGCCCTGCTCGCGATGCCCGGCATCGGCCCGTGGACTGCCGACTATCTTGCCGTGCGGGCCATGCAGCACCCGGACACCTTCGCCCCCGGCGACCTGGTCGCGCGGAAGGCCCTGGGCGCCGTCACCGTCAAGCAAGCCACGGAGCTCTCAGCAGCGTGGACACCATTTCGCTCCTACGCCCTCGCGAACCGCTGGGCCCACGCCGCCTACGGGCCAACTGCCACGCAGAGCCCAGCGCCCTACCTCCGGCCCTGATCTGACGTTCGCGCACGCCCTGACGTCTTCCAGGTATCGGTGGGCAACCACCAGCGCCGCTGACACCAACCAGGTCAGCACGCCTGCCGCCGTCACAGCGCCCGGCGTCCGCGCGGGCACCACAACCGTAAGGGGCGCGCCAAGGGGAAGTCATGGCGGGTCGACACGAGACGTACGACTTGACCGACTTCGACACCGACAACTACTGGTTCGAGACGCAGATCGCGGCGGCTGCCACGTACTACTTTCGAGCCTAGCCGAGGATGCCCGCAGACCGACGATCTCCGAGCGGCCGTCGAAGATCTCCTCGAAACCGCCAAGATCTTCGGCGGCATCGACGTGAGTGTCTTCGCGATCCGCGACGAGCCTCGTCGTCTTCGCATGCAGCGAGGATACGAAGCCGTCGGCATCTCGATCATCAACCCAACCGACGACGCCGCGCACGACGTCGTGACGTGGCTCGATCCGACCCACGCGGCCTGGCTAGGGCGGGTACTCAAGATCGAACTTCTCGGCAACGTCTCCGAGGCCGGCGTCAACCGCGTGATCGTCCGTGCCGGCACGCCGACCGACGCCATAACCAAGCGCTCGGCCTACGGCCATCGACTTCTCCTCATAGGGCGGCCCAAGCAGGACGCCGTTCGTCGACACTCCATCGAACCCAGATGAGTGCCACATTCCTCGGATCGGCCCAGGTGCAGACGTGCGCCTGAGCTCGGTCCATGCGCGCGTTCGCTGGTCCGATGATCATCGCTCTCAACTCGCGGGCGGCGTAGCCGCCATGGGTTGCCCCAAGGTGGCGCCGAGTTCGATTCTCACCCGCTCGGGCCAGCGTGTGCCGTGACCATCGGCCAGTCGATCCGTCTGGAAGATGACGTCCTTGCCGTGCTTACCGAGCACGACCCACGTCGATCGCGGCCGCCCGATCTATGCGGCATGCTCGAGTGTCAACAGGGTACGGCGCGCCTCGGGTCCACCAAGGTAGCCGCCCAGAGAGCCCCCCGTTCGCACGACGCGGCGGCATGGAACGACGATCGGCAGTGGGTTAGTCGCGCAGGCCGTACCGACCGCCCGTACGGCCTTCGGATTGCCGATCAGCTCAGCGACCGTGCCGTAGCTGGTGGTCTGGCCGTAGGGCAGATCGGTGGCAAGATGGTGCAGCACGTCGGCCCGGAAGCCGCGAGAGAGTCGCCAGTCCAGAGTCACGTCGAAGCGGGTGCGGCGGCTACCGAAATACTCCTCCAGTTCGGTCGCGACCTCGTCCAGACGCGCTGGAGCATGCAAGAGACGCGGGCTGATGCGGTCAGCCAGACTCTGGAGCACCGCGTCGTGGTTCTCGCGGTCGTAGGCGATACGAACGAGGCCAGCCTCGGTGCCGGCGAGAAGCAGGTTCCCGACCGGGGTGTCGAGGGTGCCGTAGGCGACGTCGAGGATGCCCTCCGCCTCAGCGGCCGTTGCGAAGCGGGCCCTCAGCTGGTCAAAGTGGGCCGGTGTGATGTGCACCTGCCGCGGGAAGTCGGGCCCGGAGTTCGGGCTGGTCATCGGGCACCTCCCGGGGTGTCGGAGAAGGCAGAGCCGCCAATCGGTGGCTGAGGGTAGTTCCGGAAAAGGATCACGATGCCTTCGGCCGCAGCCTGGCGGGTGGCTTCGAGTGAGCCGCCCATGATGATCGCGATGTCGGCGTAGGGCAGGCCCGCAATGTAGTGGTACGCCAGCACATGACGATGTGCGGGCTGCAGAGTCGCCATCGCGGACAGCAAGTCGAGGTTGCGCACGTCTGCCCATGGAAGGACGCTGTCGTATCCGTGACCGACCGGTTCCTCACGGCTCGAAGGATGACAGGCGAGCTCGCTGACCTTCCGATGTGCGATCGTCACCAGCCATGCCTCGATGTTCCCGTTCTCAGTCAGGTCGCGATAGGACTCGAGCGCCGACAGGAACGTGTGCGCCCACGCGTCGTCGGCATCGTCCGGGCCGAGCACAGCCATACAGACTTGCAGGACGGTTGGCCCGTAGCGCGCCACGACCGACTCGAAGGGTGGGTTAGTAGTCACCTCTCGTAGAC
>JBOGYN010000463.1:0-2036 GCA_050696855.1 Solirubrobacteraceae bacterium
GTCCAGGACTGCAGTGACTTCGGCCAGCAGGCCTAGAAAACGCGGCTTATGTCCGAAGCTCAGGATGACCGCGCCAAACGAGGTCATCGCGGCCCGCGAACGCGCGCCAGCGCGTCGGAGTAGAGCCCAATCGTCGCCGCCGCCACGCCGCTCCACGGATGGGACTCGGCCGTCCGCAGAGCGGCTTCGCTCCGTGCCTGCTGGTCCCCAGTGCCCATCCGCTCGAGAGCGTCGGACAGTCGCCCCGGGGTAAAGGGTTCAATCGCCGGACCCTCGACAAGCTCCACCGCCGATCCGTGGGCCAGCGCGACCACAGGGAGCCCGCATGAGACGGCCAAGAGCAGCGCTCCACTCGAGAAGACGTCGCGATAGGCGATCACGGCAGCGTCAGCCAAGCGGTGCAGCGCCATGACTTCACAATCGGGGATCCGGCGTAGATCCAGAATCAGCCGCGGATCCGCGCTCGACGCCGCCCGAAGGTCCCGTGCCTCCGCTTCGACCGTCGGCTCGCCGGCGACCAGCACGCGGAGGTTGCCGTCGGGAAGGGTCGCCAACGCCGAGGCGACCTCGGTCAACCGTTTGTAGGGACGCACCTGACCAAAGGCGAGAAAGACAAAGGCGTCTTCGGGTATGCCCCGCTCGCGTCGCAGCTGAGCGCGGCTGCGGTTCTCGGGGGGATATGCGCCCACATAGTTGCCGTGGGGAATGACGGCCGTCTTGGGGGCGCCCCGGTGGCGGCTCTCAACCCGGGCCCGAGCGTAATCGGAATGCACGATCACGCGGTCGGCCACGCGGAACGTCCCGGCGGCGAGGGCGCGGTCCAGGAACCGGTGGGCCTGCTCGTGCGGCCTCAGGTTGTGGACTGTCCACACGATCGGGATCCCCCGCCGGCGCAACGCGCGCAGCGCCGCCGCGAAGCGAGCAGCTCGGGCCAGGGTGCGCGGGATACCCATCACGGGACGGTCGTCGCTCTGCACGATGAACTCGAGCCAGTGGAGGTGGACGACGTCGACATCGGTGGTGCTCGCCGCCCACCGGCGCGTCAGCGCTGGCGCCGCGCTGACCTTCACGCCACCGCGTTCCAGCGCCCGCTTGAGCAACCCGATGTAGCTACGCGGATCGTGGTCATAGCCGCTCGGAAAATGAGCGGCCCGGATCGGGCCAGTCACGGCCTCAGTCCCTCGGGGTCCGTTCCCACTCGGTGGGACCCCCCTTGGAGAGCATGTGACCAAACAGGCCGAGGCGCTCGGCCACGAACCGGGGAGCGGTCAACAGTGCCGCCCAGACCGACCGAGGCGCTCTGGTCACCACCAGGCCCCCGAGGACGTACACGCTCTGACCGAGTACCGACATCAGCGCGAGGCGCTTGCTCAGGCGGTCGCCAGCCACGACAGCCGCGGCTAACCCGGCCAAGCTGCTGGCCGCCAGCAGCGACTGCGGCATCAGGATCGGCTCGAGCGCCGCGTCAAGAGCTCTTGGTTCGCGTTTGCGAACCGCGCGAGCGAGAAGCGACGGTGAGAGCGTCAGCGCCAGCCTGACGCGTCCGCTCTCCCAGCGTGTCTCACGTGCTCGGGCGCCCGTCTCGGAGCCGGTGGCCGGCGAAGTCACCTCGGCTTCTGGTGCGAACACCACCCGGGCACCGTCGAGCACCCAGCGCATGTGCTGCTCGCGATCCTCGGCATAGGAGTGCGCGCGCCACGGGGAGCGGCGAATCAGCCCTCGTGACATTCCCAGGCCGGTTCCAAGCAGCCCGCAGGACAAGCCGAGCTGGTCGCGCCCGAGGGGGCGCACAACGTTGAACAGGGCGAAGCCGGCCCAGCGCAGTGCCGACTTCGGAGAATCATCGGGATTTGAGACCAGGTAGGGCGCCTGAACGGCTTCGGCGCCGTCACCCAGGCGGGCGGCCACGGCCGACAACAGGTTGGCCGAGACACGGCAGTCGGCATCGACGACACATACGCCGGCCAGCGAGACATCGTCGCTGAGCCGATCAAAGGCCCACGCCAACGCGAAGCCCTTGCCCCGTTGCTCGAGGT
>JBOGYN010000464.1:0-2816 GCA_050696855.1 Solirubrobacteraceae bacterium
GATGGGCGCGAGAGTTGATCACCACGCAGATCAACGGCAGCCCGGACCTGTACGTGAGCTTATTTCGGATGGATCCCGAGCAGTATCACCCGCTGCACGCCCATCCCAATGTGGGCGAGTTGTACTACGTGCTCGAGGGTCGTTGTGAGCTGCGCATCGGAGCCCGCTCCGAGTGGGTGGAGGCCGGTACCGCCGCCTACATGCCTCGTAATGTCCCGCACAGCGTGCGGACAACGGACCAGGGCGTGACGATTTTGGTGACCTTTCCGGAGGGTGACCTGCAAAAGGTAGAAAAGGTGTGGAAGGAGTAAGCGCACCCGATCTGCTCGTCGTGTCGCGGCGCATCTACTCGATGGAACCCGACGACGAGGGAGCGCTCGACGGGGCGGTCGCAGTGCGCGGGGGTACGATTGAAGCGCTCCTTCCGCGTCAAGACGTGGATGGGCTGCACGGCCCCCGCACTCAGATCGTCGACGTCGGTGACCGTCCCGTGATGCCCGGGTTCGTGGACCCGCACGCTCACTCTGAGGTCGCCTGTCGCGCCACCTACGGCACGGTTGACGTCCGCGCCCCCGAATGCGCGAGTATCGCCGATCTCCAGGCCCGGCTCGCCGACGCGCTGCCGGATGCGGACCGCACCGGATGGGTTGTGGGCCAGGCGAACCTGTTCTACGACCGCAAGCTCAAGGAGCGCCGGCTGCCGACGCGCCGGGAACTCGACCACGTCTCTCGGAGTGTCCCCATCGCTGTCCGGGCGGGCGGCCACGTGACGATCCTCAACTCGGCAGCGCTCGAGTTGGCCGGGATCGACGGCAGCTATCAGGCGCCGGAGTACAGCGTCACCGGGACGCCGTCGGTGGAGTTCTGCTCGTGTCATCATCAGCCGACCGGGGTCGTCAAGGAGATGGACAACCTGTTGCCGTTCCCGACCGAAGATCGCGAGACGATCCGCGCGGCGCTGGCGACCGGGATGCGAGACATGTTCACGGCCAACGGCGTCACCACCGTGGGTGAAATATCGGAGACCGTCGACGGCATATCGTGCATGGACGATCTCGCCATGGCCGGTGAACTGCCGGTCAGGGTCGCGGTGTACCTGTGGTCTCCCGGGACATTGCCGATCGAGGAGGGCTGTGCGTGGCCCGACCAGTTCTCGCTGGCGGCGGGGGAGAACCGGGTTCGGGTTGCCGGCATCAAGCTGTTTGCCGACGGCGGTTACTCGGCGGCGAGCGCCGCGGTCAAGTCCGAGTATGTGCACGTCGAGCACCCGCACTGCGGACAAATCGCCTTGAGCGAGACCGAGATCGAGCGCGCGCTCGGCCTGACCGCTGACGCCCGTCTCCAGTTGGCCATCCACGCCAACGGCGACCGGGCTCAAGAATGGCTCTGCACGATGATTGAACGCCACGGAGCGGCAGCCCGCCCGGGCAAGACTTCGATCCGGATCGAGCACGCGGGAAACTTTCGACCGGACGGCGTCACCAGCGACTGGTGGAAGCGCGCCGGAATCGTCCCCGCGCCACAACCCGTATTCCTGTACACGTTCGGCGACTATTTCGTTGACTACCTCGGCGAGTATGGATCGCAGGGTCGCTTCCCGTTCCGCACTCTGCTTGACGAAGGTTGGTCGCTGTCGGCCTCGTCTGACGTCTGGGTGGGGTCCGAGCGCGAGGCAACCAGCCCGATGTTCGGTGTCTGGTGTTGCGTCGCACGCGAGTCGTACGCCGGAAGGATTATCGATGCCGACCAGGCGCTGACCGTTCACGAGGCGCTCCGCCTCCACACCCTCGGGGCCGCCGAGGCGCTCGGAGAGCAACACCGGAAGGGATCGCTCGCGGTCGGCAAACTCGCCGACTTCACGGTTCTCGAACGCGATCCCCATACCGCCGCGTCGGCCGATCTGCGCCGGCTGCGAGCCGACATGACGATTCTCGGCGGAGAAGTCATATGGGAGCGGGGCATCGGCTAGTCCGGTACTTGCTGAGCGGAGCCATCCGGGATCGAACCGGCGACGCCCTGCTTGAAAACTTCGCGGCACGCCCGCGGACGTGGGAAGTGCGGCCAGCAAGTTGAGCGACGCACAGACTCTGCCCGCTCCCGCCATCGCGGCTAAGCCCTTCCTTCATTCCGGACGCCTCTCATCGGTGAGATCCATCGCAGGCGCAGCGGGCGCCAGCGAAACCAGCCGAGAGGCCCCAGGGCACAAGAGATCTTTGCCCGAGAGCACGAGCCGCAGTGTCCCGAACTTACTGGTGTTTGGTACGCTGCTGAAAGTCCGCGTAACCGCGTGGGAACCCGCTCGGCGTGAAGCTCAGATCCAGCAGACCGTGGCGGGTCGCGAGGGCGGGCTCGGCGATGACGCGCAGGCGGGCGCCGCCGTCCAGCTCGTACTCATCGCGGGCGACGCGCGAACCGATCGCAGTGAGGAGGGGTGCGCCGTCCGCCGCCTGGGCGCACGCCTCAATGACGCCTCCGTTGAGAACGAGCGGCCAACCCTGGACAGCGCCGGCGACCTCACCGACCACCACGAGGTGCTGCGCCGAGACAGACAGCCGGCCCAGGGCGCTCGCCAGATCCGGGGAGCCCGTCTTCGACGACCAGGTGCGCTTCGAGATGCAGCCCGCACGCTCCGGCAACGGCCTCCACGTCCTCAATGCCGACTTGGCGGTCGCCGCGCTCCCATCGTGCGATCGTTGCCTGGCGAAGATCGAGACGGTCCGCAAGTGCTCCGCTGGGTGAGGCCCGCCCGCCGGCGAGCCATCAGTACATAGTCTCCGCCGTGCATACCAGAGTGGTATCAGCAGTGTGTACAAAAG
>JBOGYN010000465.1:0-5563 GCA_050696855.1 Solirubrobacteraceae bacterium
GTACTTGGCCAGCTCGACCTTGGCGTTGCCATCCGGGGTCCGCAGGATCACGATATCCGCCCGCACGCCCTCGAGCCCGTTTATGCGGTCCACCGAGCCGCCCTCGACGGACGCCTCACCCTCCAATTCGAGCCCGAGGGCGGCGAAGAACGCGGTCGCCGCCGCGAGGTCGTCGACGACGATGCCGATGTGCTCCAGACGCTGGACGGTCATGAACGGCCTCCGGCCAGCTCCTGCGGCGTGTACTCGTCGTGCAGCAGATACTTCGGCATCGTGGTCTCCTGGTGTTCGTGGGCCGCGCCGCTCGCGGCCCTTCATCTGATGAGCGGAGCCGGTCAACGCTTCTCGACATGAAACACTCATCCAGCTCCCAGATCGTCCCCTAGCGGGATCGTCCAGCGGGAATGATCGCTCAAGCAACGGGTGACGCGATGACTCTTGGCGCCTGCGGCGGTCAACATGTTCATCCAACCCGCCGACCAGGAGGCGAGGTCCATGCCCGGACCACTGAGCGACGCCCATGCCGTGACCAAGCTTCCCGCCCAGGACCTCGACCGGGCGCGGCGGTTCTATCACGACAAGCTCGGACTTGAGCCGGTCGAGGAGCGCGAGGGGGGTCTTCGGTTCATCTGCGCGGGCACGGAGTTTCATTTGTTCAGCTCTTCGGGAGCCGCTTCAGGCGCATCCACGCAGATCGGATTCGAGGTCAGCGACCTCGAGGCGGCGATCGAAGATCTGCGTCGTCGCGGGGTCACCTTCGAAGCCGTCGAGGTCCCAGGCTTCGAAATGCAAGGCGAGATGGTCGTCGTGCCCAACAACTACCCGAGTAAGGGATCCGGAGAGCTCGGCGCCTTCTTCCACGACAGCGAAGGGAACCTCCTCGCCCTCGGCCAGGCGACTGACGGCGGGGACGCGAGAGGCCCGCGACTCGCGTCAATACGCGCAAGCGTGGAATCGGCGGCCATGTCGGATGTGACTCATGTAGGCATCGATGAGCTCAAGGCGGTCGAGGGGTTCTTGGAGGGCTTTACGTTTCGCCGCGCCGGAGCCAACATGGGCGTGACACCGTTCGGGATGTCGATCATCGATATGCCAGCGGAAACGACCGCCTACCCGGAGCATGACCACTCGTCCGAGGGACCCGGGAATCCGCCCGCCCACCAGCTCGGCCAGGAGGAGGTCTATATCGCGCTGCGCGGTTCGGCCGACGTGCAGGTCGACGGCCACCCATACCAGCTGGACGCAGACCACATCATCCGGGTCGGGCCGACGGCGCGGCGCAAGATCCTGCCGGGTCCTGACGGCGTTCGGCTCCTGGCGATCGGCGGATTTCCCGGTCGAGCATACGATCCAGCCTCCACCACCTGAAGCGAAGCAGGAGACAGGCCAGAGCTGAGAACACCGGGTGGAGAGCGCGGTGGCGACGACCGACGAAAGCGCGCCGCATGCAAGACGCCGGCGCATGCCGCCGTCGAACGGGCCACCGGCACGAGAGCGCCCCTGCTTCGGCGTTGGGACGCGCATCCCGGCGGCGTCGGCAATAGACCCGGCATGCGCGCGGATACGAGGTCCTCGCCATGCCGCCCGTCGCCGGGCGCAGCCGAAGACGTGAGTTTGGGCGATTTGCGAGACCCGCGCGCCAATGTGCTCCGGGCGGGCTCGCGGCCCTGTTTATCGGGAATGTGCGTCGGTCATACCGTGGCACCGGGGCCGGGAAGTAGCTCGATGTCGCCGGCGTGCATCGGCTCTCCGCAGTGTGCGCAGCGCAGGTCGACGTGGCTGATCTCGCCGCACGCGCGGTGACGGTAGAGGACCGGCGGGCCTGCCTCCCCGGCGAGCCACTTATCGGCCCACCCCACCATCACCATCAACACGTCGACGAGTTCAGTGCCCTTGTCCGTCAGGACGTACTCGTGGCGCGGTCTGCGGTCGTACGGGCGGCGCTCGAGCACTCCCTGCTCGACAAGGTGGTTGAGCCGCTCGGTCAGGACCTTCCGTGAGATGCCGAGGTCGGCCTGGATCTGGTCGAACCGTGTGAAACCCGCCCACACATCGCGCAGGATCAGCGGCGACCAAGCCTCCCCGATGACGTCCAGTGTGCGAGCGATCGAGCACGCCATCTCGCCGAAGTTCGTGCGCTGCATGGAATGACCATACCAACTGGGGTTCCTTTACGGAACTGAACATGGTACGGTGCCAGCATCCCCTAAAGGAACTCCAGAGAGAGGGTGGGCATGATCCGGTTTCTTACGCTGCTCGGCTTCGACTGCGACGAACTACGAGAACATCTACCTCCTCTGCTACGCCCGCGGACCCGAAGGCCTGATTGTCGAGCTCGCCGAGCGACTCGACGGCGCGCCCCGCTGACGGCCAGCGTGGACCGCGTCGCGGCGCCCGACTTTGGCGTCGCTGCCTGAGCCGAAGGCCGAAGGCCGCAGCACATCTCGCAAACTGAACAGGAGTCAGCGAATGTCGAGTCCCTTGAACCTTCCTCAGATCCACCACCACGCATATGTCGTCGACGAACTCGACGCTGCCGCCCGCCGCCTGCACGCCCAGTTCGGCGCTGGGCCGTTCTTCTACCTCGAGCAGGTCCCGGTCACCGACGTCACCTCACGCGGCGAGCCGGCCGAGTACATCCATGGCGCAGCCTTCGGGATGTGCAACCAGGCCCCCGTCGAGCTAATGCAAATCGCCCGGATCACGCCCGAACGCGCAGACCGGCGCTTCACCCGGAACCATGTGCCACGCATCCAGCACGTCGCCTATGTATTACCCGGAGCCGAGGTCGACGCGGTCCGCGCCGAGCTCGAGGCACGCGGCTTGCCGGAATACCTCAGATCCCGCCTCGGCGAGGTCGACACGACCTTGCACGATGCGGGCGCGACGTTTGGCTATGACTTGGAACTGCACGCCGACAACGACGGGCTACGCGGCTTCTTCGCCCTCGTGCGCCAGGCGGCAGACGGTTGGGACGGCACCGAGTTGATGCGCCCGGCCTCGGTCTGAGCGGTCCTTGCAGAGGACACGCCCGCCCGAATTCGTTCGGGTCGATGGCCGCGTCCAGGACGCCGCGTACACCACCTCAACGCGCACACCCGCAGTCGTACTTGACCGCAACCAGTCAATGCACCACCCCTGACGTTCCGCATCGTCTCATCCCGCCCGGGCGCTGTCGAGCGAAGGCCGTAGGCCGAAGCGCGATCAGCGCTCGGGGCGAGTTGCGAGACGGAGGCACGGCTGGTTCGAGCTCTCGCGTGTCGTGCATGGCGATAGAGACGCGCACGCGCCCGAGACACGTCCGTTCGCCTGAAGTACAGGGCTAGAGGGCGCTGCGTTAGCGCTGGACTCGGTAGTGCATGTGGGTGACGCCGTCCTCACCTTCGAGGATCCGGATGCGCTCTAGCTCGATCTGCGCGGGATCGAGGCCCTCGAACAGACGGCGCCCCTGGCCGAAGAGCACCGGGACGAGATGGATCTTGAGCTCGTCGAGGAGGCCGGCCGCGAGCGCGAGCTGCGCGACTGCGGCGCCGTGGACCAGCACGTCCTTCTCGCCCGCAGCCTTCTTGGCCTCGGTCATCGCGGCCCTGACGTCGTCCACGTAGGTGACGAGCGGCCACTGGCTCACGTCGATGCCGGGCCCATGGCGGCTGTAGACCCAGATCGGCACGCCGTCGTGGTGGTCACCGCCCCAGCCGCCCGCCGGCTCGAAGGTCCCCCGGCCGGCGACGACTGCTCCCGTGCTCCTCATTTCCGCTGAGACCTCGCCGTTGGCGCCAGCCAGACGGCCGACGTGCGGGCCCCTCTGATTTGGGTCGACATCCGGGAAGGCCCAGTCGTGCAGGCGGTCACCGCCGTCGCCGAGCCCGTTGTCGTCTGTTTCGTTGGGCCCGGCGATGAATCCGTCGAGGGACATGGACATGTAGAGAACGGTTGCGGACATTAGGCTGCTCCTGTCAGGGCGTGTGGTTGGCGTCGCCGCCGGGACGTCGCGATGCTCGAGCGCTCCATTCCTGCGGAACCCTTATCGCCGGCTTTGAGTCTCACGCTCGAGGCGCGTGAATGCGGTTGGCAGACCGGTTCGGTGCTCGTCGCGGAGCTCGGCGGTGGGGAATCCGCGCTGGGCCATCGTCATGAGGGTCTTGCCGTCGCGCGCATCGAAGGTGACCTCGGTCCCCCGGGGGAGCGTTGATCACACGGGCGAAGTGGAGGTCGTGGCTCATCGGGTGCCGGCCGCTTGCTGCTCGACGTGAGCAGCGAAGCGGTCGAGCCGCTCGTGCCATTCGCGACCGTAGGCGTCGATCCAGCTCGCCGCGTCCTGTAGGTGCGCCGGGCCGAGTTGGCATTCGCGGGCGCGGCCGACCTTGGCGGTGACGACGAGGTCGACTTCTTCGAGGACGCTGACGTGCTTCTTGACGCCGTTGAGGGTGAGACCGAAGGGCCGGGCGAGCTCGCCGATCGTCGCCGGACCACCCGCCAGCCGCTCGAGGATCCGCCGCCGGGTCCCGTCCGAGAGAGCAAAGAACGTGCGATCGAGCGTCGAGCTATAGTGCACCGTCCGGTGCACTATAGCGCCGGTCCGTCCCCTTGTCAGCAATGGCTTGTGTCGTAAGGAGGAGAAGTCATGGGTACGACCTACCTGCATGCGGTGGCGTCGCTGGACGGCTACATCGCCGATCAGCGCGACGACGTGGGCCCACTTCACGACTGGTATTTCAGCGGCGATCATCCCCTCGTCGACGAGGACCACGCCGATGTTCACGGCGGTGCGCCATTCCGGGTCTCAGCAGCCTCGGCTGACTACGTGCGTGGCCTGTGGTCACGCCAGAAGGTGCTGGTCATCGGGCGCCACCAATTCGACCTGACCAACGGCTGGGAGGGCCACCCGGCGGCGAGCGAGCACGGGAGCTGGCCGGCGGAGGGGAGATCGGTGTCGGCGCGGGTGAGCTCGGCGGGCAGGCGCTGTCGCTCGGGCTCGTCGACCACGTCGCGATCGACATCGTGCCGGTCGTCTTCGGCCGCGGGAAGCCGTACTTCGGGACGCTCGCCAATGGCCACCTGATGCTCGAGAACCCCGACGTGGTCATCCAAGGCGACGGAGTGCTCCATCTTCGCTATCCGGTACGTCTCTGACGGCGGATGTCCCATCTGACTGCTCTGGATGTCGGGAGCGCACCTAGCGAAATGAGCCACGGGGTACGAGCCGACACACCCCAGTACATGACCCTTGGCACTGCGGACCCCGACGGGACGCCGTGGGTGTCCCCCGTGTGGTACGCCCACGAGAACCACCGCGAGTTCCTCTGGGTATCACGCCCAGAGGCCCAGCACTCACGCAACATCGCGACGCGCCCCCAGGTAGCGATCGTCATCTTCAACTCGACCGTGTCCCCTGCCACCGGTCAAGCAGTCTATCTCGAGGCCACCGCCGAACCGATCCCCGACCCGCAGCGAGCCAGTGCGATCGCGACCTTCTCAGCCAAATCGGCGGCCGCAGGCGCCCCGGCGTGGACCGTGCACGACGTCGCAGCGCCAGCGGAGTTCGGCCTGCTCATGTCGTCGA
>JBOGYN010000466.1:0-1508 GCA_050696855.1 Solirubrobacteraceae bacterium
GTCAAACGCGGTGACCGAGTTGGGATCACCGCCGGGCTGCCGAGCGGGAAGCCCGGGACGACGAGCCTGTTCCAGGTCCAGGAGGTCTAGATCTAGACCCACCTGTGCGGCTGGTGTAGGGTCGGCCCAGGCGCAACCGACCCAAGGGGTGATGAATGGCTGGTGAGCAGAATGTCGAGTCCGCAAAACAGGCCTATGCGGCCTTCAGCGCGGGTGACGCGGCTGGCGCGATGGCCAACATGTCCGACGACATCGAGTGGGTGACGCCCGGCAACAGCGCGATCAGCGGAACGGCGCATGGCAAGCAGGAGGTGGGAGCTCTGTGGGCGAAGTTCGCCGAGCACGGCTTCAAGACGTCGCCGCAGTACTGGTTCTCAGACGAAGAGCGGGTAGTGGTGCTGGCGCAGACCACGATCGACGGTGAGAAGTCAGACTCGGTCGACGTGCTCACGTTCCGGGACGGCAAGCTGGTCAAGTTCCAGAACTCGAGCGACACCGCGCTCGGCGAGCGGATCTTCGGGTCGAAGTAACGGACGCTAGGCGGCGGCCCGCTCGTAGAACTCGGCTTCCTGCTTGCCGAGCTCGGTGGCGGGCGGGTCACCGTAGAACCACTCGCGGGCGATGCGGTGGAAGTTGCCGCGCGCGTGCAGCTGAGACAGGACGGCGAGCGTCAGGACCTCCATCCGGCGACCGAAGATGTGGTCGGGCGGCGCCGATTCGTGGCGCAAGTAACCGAAGTACTCAGAGCGCGGATCGCTCATGTCGATCATCACCTGGGTCGCGTACTCGGGCGTGAGCTCGATCTCCCGGTCCGCCGTGTACCAAGAGGTCCCGGCCCGGAAGTGAGCGAGCACCCGGTCGGGGTTGAACTTCTCGGGCTCGGGGAAGAAGCCGACCTCGGTACCGAGGCGCATGATCGTCTCGGTGTCGCCCTCGATCACCGCGCGGGCCACGTCGATCTCCAGTTGGACCGAACCCGGCGGCATCCGTTTGAAGAGCCCGAAGTCAAAGAAGGCCATGCGGCCGTCGTCGAGCAGCATCGAGTTGCCGGGATGGGGATCGCCCGAGAACTGGCCATGGCGATACAGGCAGCCGAAGTAGAAGCGAAACAGCATCTCGCCGATCCGGTCGCGATCCTCGTCGGGATAGGTCTTGAGCTCCTCAAAGCCGGTTCCCTGGACAAATTCCGAGACCATCAGCCGCTCGTGAGAGAGCGAGGTGACGACATCGGGGATGACGATGAACGGGTGGCCGCGGAAGATGCGCGCCAGCGCCCGCTGGTTCTGCGCCTCGAGCTCGTAGTCGAGCTCCTCGTGGATCCGCGAGCGGATCTCGTCGCCGATCGCTTTGGGATCCAGCCCGGGGGCGATCCGCTTAGCCAGCCGCAGGATCAGCCCCAGGTTCTGCATGTCCGCCCGGACCGCGGCCGCGACCCCCGGATACTGCACCTTGACCGCAACCTGTCGGCCATCGGGGAGCGCCGCCCGGTAGACCTGGCCGATCGACGC
>JBOGYN010000467.1:0-4766 GCA_050696855.1 Solirubrobacteraceae bacterium
GCGTTGGTGAGTCCGATCAGGACGCGGCCTACCAACAGCGCGGCAAAGCCGTCGGCGGTGGCGAGCATCACGCTCGCGATGGTCACCAGGGCCCCGGCGCTGGTGAGCAGCTGGCGGGCGCCGAGACGATCGGTGAGGTGACCGAGCGGCACGGGGGCGATGATCATGGCCACGTTCCCGCCCGACAGCAGCACCGCTGCCTCAGTCCCCGACAGCCCGCGGCTCGCGCGCAGTCCCGGCAGCAACGGCACAAACGACAGGTCGGCGGCAACGCAGGCGGCGATCAGGAGATACAGCGACAGGTGCGGATCGCGAGACAGCGACGCTCGCGGCGTACTGGCGCGACGGACGCGCCCGGCGGCCTGCGACTGGGTCATGCCCGGAGGATGGTGCTCTACCGGCCATTTGACAAGCTACAGTTTCTCATGATTGCTATGAGTGAACAGCATCGATGGCTTGGGGTAGAGATCCGCCACCTCGCCGCACTCGAGGCGGTAATCACCGCACGCTCCTTCGCCGGTGCGGCGCGGCGCCTCGGCTACACCCAGTCGGCGATCAGCCTCCAGATCGCAACGCTCGAACGCATCGCTGAGACGCGGCTACTGGAGCGTCCTGGCGGACGGCGCCCCATCGTCCCGACGCCCGCCGGCGAGCGCGTGCTCCGCCACGCACGCCGCGTTCTTGACCAGATCCACGCCACCGAAGCCGATCTCACCGACCTAGCCACCGGCGAGGCTGGAACGATCTCGCTGGGGACCTTCCAGAGCGCAAGCCGACGTCTGCTTCCCGACGCCCTGCGGCGCCTGCATACTACCTACCCCGCAATCGAGGTCCGCCTAGACGAAACGCCCCACCAAGAGCAGCTCGAGCGGTTGGCCACCGGACAAACTGACCTCGCTTTCGTGCTGCTGCCCGTCGACGGGCCGTTTGAGACACGCGAGCTCGTAGATGATCCCTTTCTATTCATCGCCGCGCGGCAATCACCTCAACCAGACGACAGGCTGCCATCCCTCGCGCAGCTCGCTCGCCTGCCTCTGATCTCCTGGCAGCGCGCCCCGTTCGTCCTCGAGGCGCTCCTGCACAGCCGTGGACACCACCCCCACGTCGTGCTGCGCAGCGACGACAGCGCAACCGTACAGGCCCTCGTCGCCGCCGGCCTCGGCAGCGCTGTACTCCCCAGCTTCGCGCTTGATCTTCCCGACCCCCGACTCGTGGTCCTCGACGCCGGTCGTCACCTCCCACCCCGACGCATCGGCCTCGCCTGGCACCGCGACCGCGTACCAACGGCAGCCATCCACGCACTCATCGAGACCCTCGAGTCTGCATCCGCGCAACTGAAAACTACGACCTGAGCCCGAACGGGCATGAAGCCGCTGGCGCTAGATCGAATCTGACCAGACAGGAGCCGTCGTCTGGGCTGCTGGCCGCCGAACGCCTGGTGGGGAAGTCCTCCCCGAAGCGGGGTGGCTTATGCCGGGTTGTCGGTTATTCCGGGAACGGTGGTTCCGGGCGGGATAGTGGCTGGTCGGGGCGGGTGAGTGGTGTGAGCGACCCGGCATAATTTCCGGGCTGTTGGCGAGGCTTGGCTCTTCTTCTAGTGAGAGGAGCCGTGATGGCTTTCCCGCGTGTCTATGTCGATGAGGTCTCGGAGGCGGTGGTCGACGCCTACTGCCGTTACGAGTTGATCGAGCGCCGTCTGGCCGTGCTGACGGTCACGAACGCCGCGTACGGGGTGCGTCAGTTCTTGGCCTGGCGGGCCGCTACCGGTCGCCCGCCGATCGAGCATCTGGAGCCGGTCGAGCTTGAGGACTTCGTGCTACACGAAGCGCGGCGGCTGAAGCGAAGCTCCTTGCGGTCCCGGATCGCGTACCTGCGCACCTTCGTGCGTTTCTTGTTCGCCACGGGGGTCACGGCCAGAGACCTGTCGTCGAGCGTTCCCCAGGTGGCCAGCGCTCGTTTCGACGGGCTGCCCCGGGCTCTGGACCCCTCAACGGTGAGCGCCTTGTTGGGGTCGTGTGACCGTGCCCGCCCGGCCGGCAGACGGGATTACGCCATCTTCGTGCTGATGGTCCGTCTCGGCCTGCGGGCGGTCGAGGTGGCTCGGATGCAACAGGAGGACATCGACTGGCGGGCTGGCGAGATCCTGGTACGGGGCAAGGGAGGCCGCCAGGACCGCCTCCCGCTGCCTGGCGATGTCGGCGAGGCGTTGGTGGATTACCTGCGCTTCGGTCGGCCTGTCTCGGCGTCCCGGGCAGTGTTTTTGGCGTGTCGTGGCGAGCCAGTTGGGGTCTCTCGTCACGCGGTTGTCCTGATATCGCAGACGGCGTGTCAGCGGCTGGGGGTCCCGACCGTGGGCGGTCACGCGTTGCGTCATACGGCGGCGACGAACCTGTTGCAGGGAGGGGCATCTTTGCGCGAGGTCGGCGACGTACTACGCCAGTCCGACGCGGGAACGACGGGGATGTACGCCAAGGTTGACCGCAACGCCCTGACCTTGGCGGTGCGCTCGTGGCCGACTGACGAGGCTCGATCATGACCGCCCTGGCGGAGCGTCTGGACCGTTATCTCCTGTTACGGCGAGCTCTGGGCTACCAATACCAAAATCAGGGTCGCCTGTTGGGTGAGTTCGTGGCCTTCATGGCCGCATCGAAGCTGACCACGGTGACCGTCGAGGCGGCACTGGAGTGGGCCAGCGGGGCGCCAACCGATCGAATGAGCGCGACCCGGCTCACCGCGGTGCGCGGCTTCGCCGGCTATCTCGTCGCGTTCGACGAGCGCACTCAGGTCCCGCCGAGCGGGCTGATCCACGACATCCATGTCCGTCCGACGCCACACATCTATTCGCCGAGCGAGATCACAGCGTTGATGGCGGCCGCGAGCAATCTGACACCGCGGCTGTGGGCAGCCACCATGGACACGGTCATCGGGTTGATGGCCGCCACCGGCGTGCGTCCCGGAGAGATCTATCGCCTGGGCCGAGCCGATGTCGACCTCGGCGATGGCCAGTTGGCCGTGATGCACTCCAAGTACGGCAAGAGCAGACAGATCCCGCTGCATCCGACCACGGTCCAAATGCTGCACCGCTACGCGCAGCTACGGGACCGCTCGTTCCCTGACCCGCTCCCGACGCGCTTCTTCGTCAACGCCGATGGCGCCGGGCTGGACAGCATGGCGGTCACCGCCACGTTCAACCGACTGTTACATGTGGCGGCGATCGCCGGCACCGACAGCCGTCGCCACCCGCGCCTGGGCAGTCTGCGCCACACCTTCGCGGTGTCCACTCTGCTCGAGTGGCACCACGCAGGTCTCGATGTGCAACGTCAGCTTCCGGTGCTGTCCGCCTATTTGGGCCACAACGAAATCGCGCACACCTACTGGTATCTGCAAGCCACCCCGGAGTTGATGGCCCTCGCCGCCGACCGGCTCGAGTCGTCCTGGCGAGACCGGCCATGACCGCCGCCGCGTCGATCGTGCAGGGCTTCTTCACCCGCCGCCTGCCCCAACAGCACGTCAGCTCCCATACCGTCACCGCTTATCGGGATACCTGGCGGCTGCTGTTGCGCTTCGCTCAGACCCGCACCCACAAGCCTCCGGCCAAGTTGGACCTAGCCGATCTCGACGCCGAGCTGGTCGCAGCGTTCCTGGACCACCTCGAAGCCGACCGCCACAACGGGATCGAGACCAGGAATCTGCGCCTGGCCGCCATTCACTCCCTGTTCCGCTACGCCCAGCTCGAATGCCCCGAGCACGCCGCTGTCATCGCCCGGGTCTTGGCCATCCCGACCAAGAGGCCCGACCGGACCATCGTCAGCTACTTGACCACAGCCGAGATCGACGCCCTGGTGGCCGCCCCAGATCGCTCCAGCGTCCTGGGCCAGCGAGACCATGCCCTGATCCTGCTCGCTGTGCAGACCGGTCTGCGAGTTTCCGAGCTGATCGCTCTGGACTGCGGAGATCTGACCTTCGGTGTCGGCGCCAACGTATACACCAAAGGCAAAGGCCGAAAAGAACGCCGCACCCCGCTCACGCCTGCCACCGCCCGGCTGCTACGAGCCTGGATCGATCAGCGAGCCGCCCAGCCCGACCAACCGCTGTTCACCACCCGCAACGGTCGGCGGCTCAGCATCGACGCCGTCGAAGATCTCGTCGACAAGCACGTCGCCGTCGCAGCCCGAACATGCCAGTCGCTGCGTCACAAGCGCGTTACCCCGCACACGCTCAGACACTCATGCGCGATGGGCCTTCTCGCCGTGGAGTTGGACATGGCCACCATCGCCTTGTGGCTGGGCCACTCCAGCACCAAGGCCACCGACATTTACATTCACGCCGACATGACCCTCAAGGAGAAGGCCCTAGCCCGGGTCGCCCCGACGCCAGCAGCGAGACGACGATACCGGCCCTCCGATCCACTGCTCGCGTTCCTCGAAGCCCTGTAATTATTCCGGGTCCATCACACCAAAACGCCTACGCCACAAGGCTTTCATCGGCCGGATCGGGATAACTTCCGACCCGGCATAAGCCACCCCTTCGGGGAGGACATCTGGGGGTAAAGCCATAAGTCATTCTTGCTGCCATGAGCGGCAGTCACCCGCCGCAAATGCCCTGGCCAGAGACCGGCCCTGGGATGGCACCCTTCACGGCCGTCTCCCAGGTACGGGCGCTGGTCACGAGAGAAGTCTCGGTTCCGTAAGGATCCAATGTCTTCCCATTTTCGCCCTCCAGCGACCGGCCGTCTGGACAAGTAACCAAGCTCGCAGAGCCGGTCT
>JBOGYN010000468.1:0-2966 GCA_050696855.1 Solirubrobacteraceae bacterium
TTTCGGCACGCAGCGCCACGGCTCTTTAGTCGGTTTGGTGGACGGCTGGCGCGGGGTTGCTCGAGGTAGTTATGGGGCTGCGCGTCGACGGCGAGTGCGAGATCGGACGGCTTTGCCGTGCCGGCGCGCGATCTTGGTGGTCATTCCGTCCGAGACTGCTGCCACTATAACCACGGTTTCGTCCACCAATCTCGCTGAGGAATGGCCCGTCCGGGACATGAGCGCTTCACCGCGCCGACGCTCGCCACGCAGCGCCGGTATGAGGCGCTGCGCGCGCACTGGGTCGAGGAGCTGTCGGCCGAGGAGATCGCCGAGCGGTTCGGCTACACGAAGGCCAGCGTGCAGACGCTGATCTCCCGCTACCGCGAGGCGGAGATCGCCGAGCTGTTCGCCGCATCGCGCCCGGGTCCCAAGCGCCAGCCCAAGAAGGACGCCGCCCGCGAGCGGGTGATCGAGCTGCGCCGCTCTCGGCACGGGATCGAGGAAATCGTGGCCGAGCTTGAGCGCGCGGGCACGCCGCTATCGCGCACCGCGGTGTGGGAGATCCTGCGCGAGGCGGGGCTCTCACGGATGCCCAAGCCGGCCGCCCAGCCCAAGGGCGAGCCGGCGCCCGAGCGGCTTTCCGCGGCCAAGGTGCACGTGCTCGAAGAGGGCGAGTGGCCCGAGACGGGCAGCGTTCAGACCCAGCACGCCGGGCTGTTCTTGCTGATCCCTGATCTGCTCGCGCTTGATCTCCCCGCCCTGGTGAAGGCCGCCGGCTGGCCGTCCACGAGCCAGCTTCCGGCGATCCACTCGGTGCTCTCGCTGATGGCACTCAAGCTCTCGGGCCGGCGCCGGCGCAGTCACGTTCAGAACGTCGTGCACGACCCCGCGCTCGGGATCTTCGCCGGCCTGAACGTGCTGCCCAAGACCTGGCATTTGAAGACCTACTCATACCGCACCACGCGCGCCCACCAGGTCGCGTTCTTTGAGGCGCTGCAGCCCCGGCTGCGTGACGCCGGACTGCTGGGTGACGCGGGCCTGAACCTCGACTTCCACACGATCATGAGCTACGGCGAGGACACGATCCTCGACAAGCACTACGTCCCGCGCCGCTCGCAACGGACCCGCTCGGTGCTGACGTTCATCGCCCAGGACGGGCAGCAGCGCACGATCATCTACTCAAACGCCGAGCTGACCGCCCGAGCGCAGTCAGGCGAAGTGATCAGCTTCTGCCGCTTCTACGAGAAAACGCACGGCGAGCTGCCCAAGCTGTTGGTGTTCGACCAGAAGCTCACCACCCAAGAGCACCTCGTCCAGCTCGATGAGATGGGCGTCGACTTCATCACGCTGCGCCAGCGCTCCCCGAAGCTGATCGCCACGCTGCAGGCGCTCCCGGCCAGCGCGTGGACCAAGACGCGGCTTGACCGCTCCGGCAAGCACAAGACCGCCACCTACCACGAACAGGCGGTCACGATCAAGGGCCGCAGCTTCCGCCAGATCGCCGTCAACGGGCTGGGCCGTGAGCAAGCGACGCTGATCCTCACAAACCAGCAGCAGACGACCGTCAAGCAGCTGATCGAACGCTACGGCCAACGCTGGGGGATCGAGAACCAGCTCGCCGAGCAGATCCGCGCCTTCCACCTCGACTCGCTCTGCTCCCAAGTACCACTCGCGGTCGACTTCGACGTCGCGCTCACCGTGCTCGCCGACATCATCTACCGCCGCTTCGCCCACGGCCTGCACACCGCCTACCGCCGCCAGACACCCGACACGATCCGCGAATACCTGATCGACGGCATCGGCGAGTTGCGCTTCACCCCCAGCAATGTCGAGGTCCGACTGCGCCGCCGCACCCACACCCCCGCGCTACTCGACGCCGGCTACCAGGACAAGCGCATCGAGGTGCCCTGGTGGGGCGCCCGCACCCTCAGCTACAGCTTCCCCGCCCGATAACGCCAGGAACCTTCAACGCGATTAACGAACCGACAATCCAGGTTAGCAATCTTCGATAGCGGGACGATGAGATTGCTGCGTACACGCGCTTTCGCCGGCCGCGCGGCTATCTGCCGCGCGGCCCATATCCCGCCAGAGCGCGCCTGTTGGACGACGGTGCGCCTTGTCGCGGCCCAGGACTCTGGCTCGGGCTACGGCTGGCTGGTTGCCGGTAACGGTTCGGTGCCCTGCGGCGACAAGCAAGATGATGGCTCTTCGGACTAATCCGGGTAGATGGCGAGCAGCCCAGTCGGGAGGAGATGCTAGGTGGGCGGCCGATCCCGACGCGTTCGAAGCGTTCTACCGCGAGCACGTGGACGCCGTCGAGCGGTTTGTCGCTCGTCGTGTCGGAAGCCGCGATCTTGCGGCCGACTTGACCGCGGACGTCTTCGTGGCTGCGATCGAGTCCGCTGATACCTATCAGGCTCGTGGTGCGCAGCGTGCCTGGCTGTTCGGGATCGCGCGGTTTGTGGTCGCGTCACGGTTGCGACGCGATGGGCGCGAGCGCCAGGCCACCGCTCGCATTCCCGCTCGAGAGCTGCTTGATGTTGACGACATCGCGCGCATCGATGATCGGCTGGCCGCCGAAGAACGAGGCCGGCGACTTTACTGCGCGATGGGCCGGCTCCCCGAGGGTGAGCGAGCCGTGCTTGAGCTCGTTGCGCTCGACGAGCTGTCACTGGCTGACGCTGCACGCGCGCTGAAGATCCAGCCAGTCACCGCACGTGTCCGATTCCACCGTGCCCGCCAGCGGCTTCGGGAACAGCTCGCTCAACCACTCAGAGAAGACCTCTCAACCCTGCACTGGCAAGCAAAGGAGACAGCATCGTGAGCCCGACTGATTCCCCTCTCGGTGGCTTTGAGCACCGGCTGCTGGGCGAGCTGCGCGACGTCGTGGAGCGTCGGGCGGCCGCCCGCGCACCAAGCCAAGAGCGCCTGGCCGCTGAGCCGCAATGGTCGCTGACTCGCGTGCTGAAGCGCCTCGTCGGGGC
>JBOGYN010000469.1:0-1983 GCA_050696855.1 Solirubrobacteraceae bacterium
GTGTTTGAGCGCGGGCTGCTGCCGGCGTCTGCGGGCGGCTACGCGGTCAACGTTCGGCCGTTCTTGGAGGGGCTGGTCGGGCCGGGCGGCGTTGAGCTTGACCGAGTTACCGGCGCCGCGGTCGTCGCGTTCGTGGTGGCGTCGTGTCCGTCGCAGTCGCGCAGCTCCGCGAAGCGCACGACGAAAGCGCTGCGGTCGTTGTTGCGGTTCCTGCACGCTGAGGGCCACATCGAGTGGCCGCTTGATCACGCGGTTCCAGCGGCGAGCGGCTGGCGGCTGGTGTCGCTGCCCAAGCGCTTAGAACCGCAGCAGATCACTAGGCTGCTGGCGTCATGTGA
The DNA here is from genome assembly GCA_050696855.1 of Solirubrobacteraceae bacterium. Lineage (GTDB taxonomy): Bacteria > Actinomycetota > Thermoleophilia > Solirubrobacterales > Solirubrobacteraceae > Palsa-465. Next base: position 339 of record JBOGYN010000469.1, read on the forward strand.
TCGCTCGACGGTTGTCGGGCGACGCGACTTTGCTGTCCTGATCACGCTCGCGCGGCTTGGTCTGCGCGCCGGCGAAGTCGCCCGGCTTTCGTTGCATGACATCGATTGGCGAGCGGGGGAGCTCGTGGTGCATGGGAAGCATTCACGCGTTGACCGGCTGCCGCTCCCGGTCGACGTCGGCGAGGCGATCGTCGCCTACCTCCGAGCGGGGCGACCCGATGGGGCGCTTGATCGCTCCTTGTTCGTTCGGGTCCGCGCGCCGCACCGCTCGGTCAGCGACAAGGGGGTGACGATGATGGTCCGCCAGCGCGGGCGCCGCGCGGGACTTGGTGCGATCAGCGCCCATCAGCTGCGCCACACACTCGCCAGCGAGATGCTGCGCGCTGGTGGTTCGCTGCCCGAGATCGGGCAGGTGCTGCGCCACCAACATCCCGAAACGACGGCGATCTACGCCAAGGTCGACCGCGTCGCGCTGCGGCAGATCGCACGGCCGTGGCCAGGAGCGAGTGCATGAGCCCGCTCAGAGATCACCTCGCCGACTACCTACGCGTCCGCCGCGCGCTCGGGTTTCAGCTCGAACGCGACGGATACGAACTCGGCCGGTTTGTCGAGCATCTCGATGCGCGCGGAATCGAGACGATCACTGTCGAGCACGCGCTGGCGTGGGCGACGCGATCAGCCCGCGCGACGGTGAGCCATCCGATGCGGCTGCGGACGGTCCGTGGCTTCACGCGGTATCTGCAGTCGATCGAGGTCCCGGTCGAGGTGCCGCCCAGCGACCTGCTGCCCGACCGCCGCCGGCGCGCCGTGCCGTTCCTCTACACCGACGCCGAGATCGCCGCTCTGCTCGACGCGGCCGGAACGCTGCGCCCGCCGCACAGGATCGCCACGGTCCAGACACTGATCGGGCTGCTGGCCGTGACCGGGATGCGCCGCGGTGAAGCGATCGGTCTTGACCGCGATGACTTTGACCCGGCGGCGGGGGTGCTGATCGTCCGGGTCGGGAAGTTCGGCAAGTCGCGGGAGCTACCGCTGCACCCGACGACCGTCGAGGCGCTCAGCGCGTACCTCAAGCGTCCCGATCGACCACGGTCCGCGGACCCGACGCAGCGTGCGCTGCTGGTTGGTGATGACGGCCGGCGATTCTCAGCGAACGTCGCCAACCACACGTTCCGTGCGCTCACAGTCAAAGCCGGTCTGCGCCCGCGTTCGGCGAGGTGCCGACCGCGCCAGCACGATCTGCGCCACACGCTGGCCGTCCGGACGCTGCTTGACGCCTACCGTTCCGGGAAGCCGGTCGGCCCGCGGATCGTCGCCCTGTCTACGTATCTCGGACATTCGGATCCGAGTCATACCTATTGGTATCTCGAAGCCGCGCCCGAGCTGATGGCACTTGCGGCCGAGCGGCTTGAGCGGCACTTGGAGGGAGAGCGATGAGCAAGCTCGCGCCGACCCTGCAGGCGTTCTTCACCGACCGGCTGATCCGCGAGCGAAACGCTAGTCCGAACACCATCGCGGCCTACCGCGACACGCTCCGGCTGCTGCTCGTCTTCGCCAGCGACCGGCTCGGCACCGAGCCGTCGAAGCTTCAGATCGAGCAGCTCGACGCGCCACTGATCGGCGCGTTCCTTGACCACCTCGAGCG
>JBOGYN010000470.1:0-2014 GCA_050696855.1 Solirubrobacteraceae bacterium
CTGTGGTGGAAGATGCTCACTGGGCGGACCCGACGACGTTGGACGTGCTCCGGCTATTGGTCCGTCGAGTCGAGGCGGCGTCGGTGGTGCTGGTCGTTACCTACCGCGACGATGAGGTGGCGGCCAACCCGGAGCTGGCGCGGCTGCTGGGCGACCTGGCGACGAACCCCTCGGTCCGCCGCGTGCAGCTTCATCCGCTGTCGGAGGCGGCCGTCCGTGAGCTGGCTGAGCCGGCGGGCGTTGACCCGGCCCGGCTGTCGCGGATGACCGGCGGCAACCCGTTCCTGGTCGTTGAGGCGATCGCCGCAGGAGGGCGGCTGCCGGCTTCGGTACGAGATGCGACGCTCGCTCGGGCCAGCCGGCTCGCCCCGGCCGCCCGGGAGGCGGTTGGGGCCGCGGCGGTGATCGGCCAGCGGGTGGCGCCGTGGCTGCTTGAGGCGGTCGCGCCGGGAAGCGCGAACGCGATCGAGGAGGCGCTGGATCGCGGGGTCATGGTCGCGGACGGGCCGGTGCTCGGGTTTCGGCACGAGCTGATTCGTGAGGCGATCGAGTCATTGCTATCGCCGCCGCGCCGCGCGCAGCTGCACGGGCGGGTGGTCGCGGCCCTTACGGAGCAGGATGGCCCCGTCGACCCGGCGCGGCTCGCGCATCACGCGGAGCTGGCGGGGATGGTTGGGGAGGCCAGTCGCTACGCCGCGCTCGCCGCCGCGGAGGCGGAGGCCGTCGGTGCGCTGCGGGAGATGAGCCTGCAGGCGAGACGGGCACTCCGGCTCGGAGCCGGCCTGAGCGAGACCGAGCGCCTCGAGCTGCTGCTGAAGTACTCGCACGCGACCAACTTCGCGAGCCTTCGTCTCGAGGATGCGGTCGGGCCGGCCCAGGAGGCGATCGCCCTGGCGGAGCGCCTGGGCGACCGGGTGGGACAGGGGCGTGGGGAGGTGGCGCTGTCGTCCGCGCTGTGGTCGCTGGGACGGGTTGTGCAGGCGCGGGAGGCGGCCGCGCGGGCGGTCGTCGTGCTGGATATGGCGGACGACGTCGCGGCGTTGGCGCGAGCCCAGGCCACCCGCATCCGGATGGAGGCGACGGCGTTCGACCCGGCGGCGGCGCTCGAGCTCGGACCGCGGGCGCTCCGGCTGGCCGGCGACGCGGGGCTGGAGGAGACGCGGCTCGACGTGACGATCAGCATGGGTCTGGCCCGTGGTCACCTCGGCGATGCCGAGGCGGTGCCGTTGCTGAGAGACGCAGCCGGGGCCGCGCGGGCGGCTGGGTTCCCGATTCAGACGGTGCGGGCCTACGTGAACCTCGTGTTCGTCGCGGCGACGCTGCGGCGGCACGAGCTACTGGAGGACGCTGCGAGCGAGGCCCTCGCCCTGTTCGACGAGTACCAGACAGCGATTCCTGCTAACGCGATCGAGCTCTACCGGGCACGCAGCCGCCTCGACCGGGGCCGCTGGGCGGAGGCGATGGCGACGGCCGGGCGGCGGGACTCGAGCCGGGCGACTCTGGCCCCGGACGCACGCATGATCGAGGGGCTGGTGGCCGCGCGCCGCGGCGAGCAAGACAACCCCCGCCTCTTGGAGCAAGCGTGGGCGGAGCTCGAGGACATCCCGGAGAGCGCGCAGCACGGGGCGATCCGGGTCGCGCTCATCGAGGGGGCGTGGCTGCGCGGCGATCACGCCGAAGCGCTGCGGAGGCTTCGAGACGCCCGTGACACCCTCGCCGCCGCCCGGTTCGCGCGCAGCGCGGGCGAGCTTGCGGTGTGGGGCCTGCGGCAGGGGCTCGAGCTCGCTGCGCCGCCGGGCGCGCCGGAGCCGGTCAAGCTCGAGTTGGCCGGCGATTGGCGCGCCGCGATTTATGCCTGGCGCGAGCTTGACGCGCCGTATGAGGCGGCGCTGGCGGCGCTGCCGGGTGACGATCGGGCAGCGCGCGCGGCCGTCACCACCACCGGCGTGAGCAGCCGGAGCCGGGCGCGCCGGCGGACGCAGATCCGGCTTCCCAGCGCCGGCCAGACCATCGT
>JBOGYN010000471.1:0-3151 GCA_050696855.1 Solirubrobacteraceae bacterium
ATCCCGAGCAGTACGGCGTGGCCGAGCTCCAGAACGGCGCCGTCATCCGCCTAGTCGAGAAGCCGGCCGAGCCCAAGACCGATCTGGCCCTGGTGGGGGTGTACATGTTCACGCCGGCGATCCACAACGCCGCTCGGGCGATCCAGCCCTCGCCGCGCGGCGAGCTCGAGATCACCGACGCCATCCAGTTCCTGCTTGACGGGGGCGCGCGCGTCGAGCCCCACGTCGTCAAGGGGTGGTGGAAGGACACCGGCCGGCTCGAGGACATGCTGGCCGCCAACCGGCTCGTGCTCGAGACCGTGGACAGCGGCGTCGAGGGCGAGCTGATCGACTCCCAGATCGACGGTCGGGTGATCGTCGAAGCCGGAGCCCGGCTCGAGCGCTCGGCCGTCCGGGGTCCCGCCATCATCGGGGCACGAGCCCACCTCATCGACTGTTACGTGGGCCCCTACACCGCGGTCGGCGAAGATTGCGTGATCGAGAACTCCGAGGTCGAGCACTCGATCCTGCTCAGCGGCTCCGAGGTTCGCAACCTGGCCGGGCGAATGGAGTCATCCCTGCTGGGGCGCAACGTCAAGATCAGACGCGACGAGCGCCAGCCGCGCGCCTATCGCTTTCTGGTCGGCGACAACTCCGAGATCGCGATCCTCTAGCTGGCCGTCAGCTCAGTGGTTTCTCGCCCCAGAACGACGCCACCGGGTTGCCGTTGAAGTTCTCAACCTCGACGTAGCCCTCGGACTCGTAGAGGCCGCGCGCGCCCGCCTGGCGCGGACCGGTGTCGAGGCGAGCGATGACGTAGCCGAGCTCGCGCGCCTGGTCCTCGAGCGCGTGCAACAGGGCACGACCGACACCGCCGGCGCGGGCCTCGGGCACGACGTACATCCTCTTGATCTCGCAGGCGCGGTCATCGAGACGCTTGACCCCACCGCAGCACACCGGGCGCCCCTCGCGGCTGCCGATGATGAAGGTGCCCCCCGGCGGACTGAGCTCGACCGGGCCGGCCTTGGGCATGCCGGCGCCGTCCAGCTCGAGCCCGTCGTAGATGACCGCAATCTCATCCCGCATGGCCTGGGCGAGCACGCCTCCGGGACCGGAGTCGACCTGGGCGACGGAGAACTCGATCGAGGGTGGCGCGGGCACCGGTGTCAGGCGTCCGCCGAGATGCCGAGCTCGTCACATAGCCGCGCGAGCTCGTCCGCTAGGCGCCGCACCTCGGCCTCGAGGGCGGTGACGCGGTCTGGAAGGTCGTCCGGGGTCCGCGCCGGCGTGGGAGAGGCCGGGGCCGCCGGGTTGGACGAGGGTGGAGGGTGGGACGCGGTGACGGCGACCGGCGCCTCCTCATCCGCCGCCCCGAGCAGGTGCTCGAAGCGGTCCTCCTTCTGGCCCGGCCGGCGGTCCAGGCGGTGGGCGTAGCCGCGCTCGGAGAGCTCACCGAGTAGCCGCTCGACCTCGTCCAACGTTGCGACCGGGGCGAGCCGTTCGCTGCGCAGCTTCAGCTCGCCCGGCGTCTGGGAGCCGCGCAGGAGCAGGATCGCCAAGAGGGCAAGGTGCGGGCGGTCGAGCGAGAGCGCCTCCTCGCCGAGATGGCGGTACTTGATCGCGCGCGAATTGTGCCCGCTGGCCAACCGTGCCAGCCCATAGTGGGAGAGGCGCTGGGCGGCGTCGCGGACGGTCGTCTCGTCATAGGCGGTGACCGGATCGCGGTTGGTGGACTGGTTGCAGGCCAGGCGCAGGGCGTTGAGTGAGAGCGGATACTGCTCGGGGGTCGTCCAACGCTTCTCGATCAGACAGCCGAGCACCCGCTGCTCGGGGACGGTGAGCTCGGACCGGTGCACGGCCGCGAGGATAGTCGGAGGTCTGCACGAAGGTCGAACGTCGCCTAGACGTTGGTCCATTCAGGTGGAGCTCAGACTGGCCGTAAAACCCGGTATGCGCCTTCACGGAAGCTGGGCGCCCGTCGCCCTCTCGCTTGTCGCCTTTGGCGTGGCGGGTTGCGGAGGGAGCGCCCCCACGCCCGACCCCACGGTAAGCGTGTCGATCACCGCTCCGACGAACGGTGCGATCGTCGGCGTGCACCACGTCGTGGTGGCTGGCACCGTGACCCCCGCCACCGCGCAGGTGATGGTCGGCGGCCAACCGGCCCAGGTTTCCTCCGGTCGGTTCACGCGCTCGCTGTACCTCGCCTCCCCCCGTCAGGTCGTCACCGTGACCGCCCAGGCCCAGGGCTACGTCGCAACGCAAGCCGCAACGACGATCAACTACAGCCCCAACCTGGCCGCCCAGCTCGTCGCCTCGTCCCTGGGCGCCCCGGCCAAGACTCCGGGCACACCCGGGTCGAAGTCGACGCCCGCGACCAACAACGCCCTCAACTCGGCCCTGGCGCTGCCCAAGAGCGCCTCGTCGAGCGGACCGAGCCGCTCCGCGCCCGCGCACACGACCCCCACTCACACCACACCTCCTCACACGGCACCCACGCACACGGCACCCACGCACACGACCCCCACGCACACGGCACCCACGCACACGACGCCGCCGACCCCGGCGCCCTCCCCGGCGCCGGCGCCGACCCCGGCGCCGCCCAGCTCAGGCGGGTCAAGCCCGCCGGTCAGCAGCCCGCCCGTCCTGACGGTCGATCGCATCAAGCAGCTCTGGGACGCCGGTTGCCTCAAGCACATCAAGGGTGAGAACGTGGTCCCGTACTGCACCTGCCTCTACACCCATCTGTCGGCGAGGGGTACCTTCAAGACCCGTGCGACCGTCAACGCGCTGCTCAAGAAACTCCGCGCGTACGGCAAGAGCGGCGACCTCAACGCGCTGCCGCGAGCGATCCGCGTCGCGCTGAGCGTGTGCTCGGCCAAGATGCCGCCGCTGAGCCCGATGGGGGGCCCGCCGACGTTGACCAAGTTGCCCGGTCTCAGCCACAAGCGCGTGCCCTTCCCCGTGATCGCCAAGCTCCGGCCCAAGTCGTAGTGAATCCGGCCACGCGCCGGAGCCAGCCCGACTAGCGCTCGACCAACTCGACCCTACGGTCGGTGTCGAGCGTCCACCGGCCCCGCCGCCAGGCGATCCGCGTGCCGTCGGCGAGCCGGACCGCCGTCCGGCCCAGCGGGGGTGCGCCCCACAACGTAGCCACCAGAGGACGCTCAGCTTC
>JBOGYN010000472.1:0-6134 GCA_050696855.1 Solirubrobacteraceae bacterium
CCTTTGAAGAGTCCGACGGCGAGCACAATGGTGAGCGCTTCAACCCACTCGACGCCGGCCGCGAGCGCGGTGGCGAGGAGAACCAGGATGCTCATGTAGGGTCGCTCCCGACTGTCACGAGTGTTGTATGATACACATGCTACACAATCCGCAACCCGGATCGCAACCATCTGGGCACTCCTGCCCGTGGCTTATGCCCTGGTCCCCGAGACCAGTGCTCATCTGGCGCCGGGGGTCGAGGTCAGATGCAGAAGGCTGACCTGCGGAGGCGCGCTCGTCACGCAGCACGTCGTTCCATCGCGAGGCCCGAGTACGTTGAGCACCGCAAACAGGGCGGGAGTTAGCCCAATCCCGATCGAGTGCCGACGCCGTGCGCCGGTGCGAGGGCCGCCAGAGCCAGAAGAAGAGCTGGCCGGCAACCATCATGGACGCTTAGCATGACGGTGCGAGCAATCCGACCTCGAGGAGGGGCAACATGAGCACAAAGAAGTCCGCGCAGACATCGGTCCGGCGCACTGGCCGGGAATCCCAGTTGTTGACGGCCGAGGAACGCGCCGCAATGAGGGAGACCCTCAACGAGCGGAGGCGCGCTCGCTCGGGTGGGGACGACGGGGAAAGCGACGTACTCGCGAAGATCGCCGAGATGGCGGAGCCGGATCGCGGCATGGCCAAGCGGATCCATGCCGTCATCAAGGCCAGCGCGCCGACCCTGGCTCCGAGAACATGGTACGGGATGCCCGCTTACGCCAAGGACGGCAAGGTCGTCTGCTTCTTCCAGAGCGGGCAAAAGTTCAAGTCGAGGTACGCGACGTTCGGTTTCCAGCAGGCTGCAAACCTGGACGAGGGTGACATTTGGCCAACCTCCTTCGCCCTGAAGAGGCTCACCCCCGCCGTCGAGGAAAGCGTTGGCAAGCTTGTCAAGAGAGCGGCGAGCTGAGAGGGCCGGCAGCGTGACTCTGGCGCCCCGCGATCCTCAGCAGTTCCGCTGCCCGATCGCCCTCCTCGGGGAGCACCGGCTCGCGCACAAGCTTGGCGAGCACCACCGCCATCCGACCGACGTTGTGGGCTGCCGTCTGCAAGCCACCTTCTTGACCAGAGGTGCATGATCTGACGGCGCTCGAAGAGCGGCAAAACGCCACCATCCTACAGCGGGTCAGACTCCGCGACAGGCGGCCCCACGACCTTCATCCACGCACTGTGGGCGATCGCGCCGTAGACATCGGGATCGACTGGACCCGCCGGCAGCTCACCGATGCCGTCGAAGAACCGCTCCATACCGGCCGGGGTGAACATCACCAGCACCTTCGCCGGGATGCTGTCACTGATGTTCTGGAGGCAGTGCGGCGTGCCGCGCGGGATGAACATGAATGATCCGGTAGGCGCTGCGAATATGCGGTCATCCGCCTTGAAGCGCACCTCGCCCTCGAGCACGTACCACATCTCGTCCTCGCGGACATGGAGGTGCAGCGGTGGCCCCTGCAACGGAGCAAGGACGTTCTCCATTGCGGTGAAGGTGCCGTTCGTCGTCTCGGCACGCGCCTTGTAGGTCGTCGGCCCGCCGACCGGGCCGCGGATCGCGTCGCCTTCCCCCGGAAGAATCACGAACGGCCTCAGGGGCGCCACAGCGCGTCGGGTGGGGTCAGGGCTCACCGAGCTGGCCACGGAGATTCCTCCTTGGATGGAGATGATATTGTAGTAATACTCTATCGAGTGGTACTCTAACAAGATGCGCGAACCTGTCAAGGGCAAGAGCGAGGCGGGACGCCGGCGGGAACAGCGGGCGCGAGCGAACCGCAAACGAATCGTTCAGGTCGCTCTTCGCCTCTTCCTCGATCGGGGCTACCCGGCCACCACGGTCGAGGTGATCGCACGCGAAGCAGGTGTCGCAGCGGCCACCGTCTACCAGGCCTTCGGCACCAAGCAGGCGATCCTGTCCGCCGGCCTCGACCTCACCATCGCTGGCGACGCGGAACCGGTCGCGGTACTGGAGCGAGACTGGGTGAAAGCGGCTCGGCGAGAGATTGATCCTCGGCGTCGTCTGGCGATCGTTCTCCGCCACACCGCCGAAATCGCTGCACGGACGGCCGCGATCAAGGAGGTGATGCGAGACGCGGCGGCGACAGAGCTATCGATCCGCGACCTCCTTCGCGAGGACCACGAGCGCCGCTACAGGACTCAGGCGGCGCTCGTCGGGGTCATCTTGGGCGATGGCTCGCCCGCCCACCCAGCGGTGGAGACCTTCTTCGCTCTGGTGAACAGCGACACCTTCCGCCTCCTCGTGTCTCAACTCGGCTGGACGCCTTCGGAATGGCGTATCTGGCTCGAGCGCCTCCTCAGCCGCGAACTCCTCGACGCGAACAGCAGGAAGCCGGGGAGCGGTCCCTCAAACGCTCCGGCTCACCGGTGAGCATGAGGGGTGTCGCCGCCGGCATCATCATGCGGCCCGGCTGACGTGCTGAGCGACGTCTCTGCACAACGCCCGCGAAGTTTATGACTGCGTCGCTCGTCACGCTGACACACTGCCCACGCTCCTCAAGCCTTTACGCCACCATTGTCTAAAGCTCGGAGACAGGACTCAATCCTGCGACCCCTGGTCCCCCAGACCAGTGCTCATTTGGCGGCGCGGGGCCGAGTTCAGAATGCTCGCTTTCATCGAGGAATGGTTGGAAGGAGCACTGCACCCTGAAAGTTGGGCGTAGCTGGAATCCACTGGAAGTCGTTGGACTCGGGCTTTGGACTAGAACTCGGGGGGCGCGGACTCGAACCGCGGACCCTGGTCCCCAGACTAGTTGCACGGTCCGGGAAGGTAGGTGAGGGCTATCAACACGATCGAGAAGCACATGAGGATCGGGATGTAGATAGAACGGCGAGTAGCCACCCAGGTTGGCCGAGGGCTGTCTGAACGCTGGGATCTCGCCGAAGATGATCACGAGCAGCCAGGCGATCCCCGCGCCGGCGATCATCCCGGCCGGCTGCCGCCATGCCAGCCTGGCCTCGTTGAGCACCATATGGCCGAACGCGGCACGCGGCGCACGCGGCCGGCTCAGCGTGAGCGTGGTCATGGCTGTGCTCCTTCTTCTCCCTCGTGCAGGTGTCTTCCGGTGAGTCGCACGAAGGCGTCCTCGAGAGTGGATGCATCGATCCGCACGTCCCGCGCCTCCACGCCCGCGGAGTTCATGGCGACGATCACCGCGGTGGCGAGCTCGCCGGTGCCGCTGACAACGATGTGGTTGCCGTCGTGCTCGAGCGCGGTCACCTCCGGCAGATGGGTGAGCAGCCGCTCGTCAAAAGGGGCCGACGGCAGGAACCGGACAGTCTTTGCACCTATGGCCAGAGCGGCTAGACCCGCCGGGGTATCCAGTGCGACGATGCGCCCGAAGTCGATGAGCGCCACCCGGTCGCATAGTCGCTCGGCTTCCTCCATGAAGTGCGTGACCAGCAGGACCGTCGTCCCGCCGTCACCTACGTGCTCGATGAATTCCCACGCGTCCCGGCGGCCCTGCGGGTCGAGTCCGGTGGCCATTTCGTCGAGGACCGCGATCTTGGGCGCGCCAATGAGCGCCAGCACCACGGATAAGCGCTGCTGCTGGCCGCCGGACAGCGACCGGTAGTACGACTTGCGCATATCTGCGAGCCCGAGCGCCCCAATCAGTTCGCCCACGTCGGCCGGGTGACGATAGAAGGACTGGTACATGTCGATGATCTCGCCGACCTTGAGCTTGGCCGGGAAGGCACCCGACTGCAGTTGTACCCCGGTGATTTGGTGGACCTGGGCCTTCTCGGCATGCGGATCGAGGCCCATCAACCGGACCGTCCCCGAGTCTGGGGATCGGAGGCCGATGGCGCACTCGACCGTGGTGGTCTTGCCGGCTCCGTTCGGGCCGAGGAGCCCGAAGATCTCGCCCTCGGCTACGGACAATGAGAAGTCGTCGACTGCGACCAGAGGGCCGTAGGTTTTGCGCAGATGTGAGACCTGAATGGCCGGGCTGCTCTCGTCAGCTTGGGAGTTTAGAGACATCGAAGCTCGGGCTCGCTCCCCGGGCCAGCGGCGACTAGCATGACGTTCTCCTGTCGGCGACCCAGGGAGGAGCATGGTCAGCCGTGCAGGTGTTGGCTACCTGCCAACGGATCTCATTGTCAGGGCCCATTTGCGAACGTGAACCGTGTCGTGTACCTGATTCAGCACGGTTATACGCAATTGACGACCTACCAACCCGCCAGCCGGTTCTGGCTCTTCCAGTGGATCGAGGGCGGCTGGCTGTTCGCGCTCTCCCTACTCCTGATCGCTACGACTGTGTGGTTGGTGCGCCGCCGGGCGGCGTAATGGTTGCGCCGATGGGACGCGAGACGGCTCGCCCTTCAGATCGAGTCTCAGCTCGAAGAGCGGGTGACGGCGAGCCTCGGCAAGATAGTCTTGAGGCGCCTCATCGATCCGGATTCGATAGCGGGTGAGGACGCCGATGGGTGGCCTGAAGCGAGGTCCCACGAGCGCGCGCCACACACGCGAGCGCCTGTACGACTCAAGCGCGCGTTGGAGGATAGTGGCTGCCTCATCGGGCTGGAGCTCGACGGCCTTTACCTGCACGGCACGGTCGTGTTCTGTCAGGGTCGCCACCCCTGCCTCCCGAAGGTTTTGCGCCCAGCCACGCTCGCCGTAGGTGGCCTGGACAAACAGCCGATCGTCGAGTTTGACCAAGCCAACGGGCACCGTACGCAGCTTGCCGGTCCGGCGACCGCGCACAGTGAGCAGAACATTCGGAGCGCCCGTCGGTATACCGGCTGAGATCAGGCGCCGTGCGAGCGGGTTGAGCAGGCGGAGTAGCCGGCCGCCGGCACGCTCCCGGAGATCGCGCCGACCACTGGGCTCGCTCATGCGGTCCACGTCCTGCGGCGCGCATTCACACCCGGCCCGGTCCGCGTCTCCAAGTGGTGCATTGTACCGGGCTTCCTGACTGGCCATTGGGGACTTGACAGCGGTCGCGCCTAGGCTTGACACAAGCGCCGCAACCGCCTCGGTGAGGGGGCGGCTCACGTGTAGGCCTCCATCCTCGCCAGGACGATTCATTGGTTGTTGGCCTGACGCGGTGCGTCATACCCGGCCATGGCCGAGTACCGCCGCTGTCACTCTGGCAACACGTTCTGGATGGCCAAGGCCATCGATTTCAACGATCCTGCCTCTGGCGACGATGAAGCCCAACACGGAGATGGGTCGTCCCTGCACCATTACGATGACGCCAGCCGATCCGTTGACGAGCACGGGAACTAGCTCGGCCCCTGGCAACGGGCGGGCGTACTTGCTGACCTCGGTTGCACCGCGAACCACCCGCGGCACTGTCGGTCGCGCAGCGCCGAAGTCGGTCCGCAATACGACGTCGGGGTCGAGGATGTCGAGCAGCGCGGCGAAGTCGCCCGCGCGCGCGGCGGCAAAGAAGGCGTCGACGACGGCGCGCTGGCGCGCCAGATTGGATTCCCCATCTGGCAAACCGGCACCCCGCACCCTGCGCCGAGCTCGGCTCGCGAGCTGCCGCGTCGCTGCGGAACTCCGCTCGACCATGGGAGCGATCTCATCGAAGGGCAGATCGAACACGTCATGAAGAACGAAGGCCAGCCGCTCCGCAGGCGACAGCGTGTCCAGCACCACCTGGAGCGCGAGCCCGACCGAGTCGGCGAGCAGCACCTGGTCCTCGGGATTCAGCGCACCGTCGGCGGTGACGACTGGGTCGGGAAGATGGGCCGGATACGGGTCCTCCGGGTGCGCTCGTCGTGACCGCAGCTTGTTGAGGCACACGCGGGCGACGATCGTTGTCATCCAGCTGCTGAGGTTCTCGACATCGCCCGCCCCCGCTCGACTGATGCGGAGCCAGGCGTCCTGCACCGCGTCGTCCGCTTCGTCGAGCGAGCCCAGCATGCGGTAGGCGACCGCGCGCATATGGATGCGGTGCTCGTCGAAGCGATCAGCCAGCCATTCAGTCTCTTCCACTCACCTGATCCTCGTCTCGACGCTGTTAAAAACATAGACCCGCCGCGGGACCCCGATGTGACAGGGAGCCGGGCGGGCCTGGCTCCACGCGCATGTCACATCACCCGGTCGCCAGGTGTCTGTCTGAGTGACGGCTCGTGGAAACCGCGGGCCG
>JBOGYN010000473.1:0-2330 GCA_050696855.1 Solirubrobacteraceae bacterium
GCGCAGAGCGGCCGGCGCGCGCCTGCGGTTCGAGCACGACCGCGAGCAAAAGGCGGCGATCACGATCGCCGCCCGCGACGCCATGGGACGGGCCCGCGACGTCGAGCGCCAGGCGATCGCGCACGCGCTGACCCAAGCGGCCAAGGCGCTGCGAGCCGCCCGAGCCGACGACGCGCTCGAGGTCAGCTGGCACGCGGCGGCGCCCTACATCGACCAGGCACACGCTTGGAAAGCCGCTCGGGACGTCACGGCCGCGCAGCTCAATCGCGACAAACACGGCGCCGAACGCCAGCGCCGGCTACAGCGAGAGAGCGAGCAACACGTGCAGCGGGCCGAACGCGAGCGTAAAGCCACACAGGCGCGCGCCACGGCCGCCGAGCTGCGCACGATCGCCTCACAGATCAGCCGTCTCGAGCGCCTCAAGGCCCGCAAGACAACCCGCCCCGAGGAGAGCCCGCTCGTCGTGTTGTCCGAGCCGCTGCTCGCCGGACGCCCCGTGCTGCGCTTCGAGCGTGAGCACCGACCAGCCGGACGCCTCGATCGCTTCCTCTACGCCTACACGACGGCGATCGAGGGAGTCACGGGAAGCTGGACGTGCACCCTAGATCCGGCGCTGACGTTCGCCGGCAGCGAAACCGGTTGCGAGCAGCTCACCACCTGGCAGACACCCGGCACCCAGCGAGTGCTCGCCACGGCGCTTCGAGCGTTGCGCAGCCGAGAGGCGCAGCTCGGCGGCCCGGCGCGCAGCCCCCGGGGCGCTCGGCCGAAGACCCCGCGGGCCAAGCCCGCGCGCACGCAGAGCAAGAAGCGGACGCGAACGTCCACCCGGCGCTCCACGCCCGCTCGCATGCCAACGGCCGGCCGCCGGCCAGCAGTGGTCACGCCGACGGTCGGCACCGAAGGCCGCCGCGTGCGGTGCACCCAGTGCGGAGCGATCTACTCGGCGCAGGGGTGGCTCGGCACCCGACTGACGTGCTCCCGCTGCAACGCGCCCGTGCTACCGCTGGCGTAGGCCGGCCGGTAAAGCCAACACGTTTTCTGCCGGGCCGGCCCGTCTCACAATCGAGTGATTCCGAGACAACGCGCCGTCGCGCCGCCCGACGCCTCCACGCCCGTCCATAAGCCTGTCGCACAATCAACGTCCGCCAGCCAGGGACATCCGCGAGTTCTGCGACGCTCTCGCCGATGAGCGATCTGATCGGCTACGCCCGCGTTTCGCGCCTGGATCAGCGGCCAACACTGCAGCTCGACGCGCTCCAGGCCGCCGGTTGCGCCCGCGTGTTCTCTGACCGCGCCAGCGGCGCTGTCGCCGACCGTCCCGAGCTGGGCCGCGCGCTTGACCACCTCCGCGCCGGCGACACCCTGGTCGTCTGGAAGCTCGACCGGCTCGGCCGCTCACTACGCCACCTGATCGACACGATCCGCCTGCTCGAGGACCGCGGCATCGGCTTTCGCAGCCTGCAGGAGTCAATCGACACGACCACACCCGGCGGCCGGCTCATCTTCCACATGTTCGGCGCCCTGGCCGAGTTCGAGCGCGACCTCATCCGCGAACGCACCACCGCCGGCCTGGTCGCCGCACGAGCCCGTGGCCGCCACGGCGGTCGTCCCCGGCTGATCACCCCCGAGAAGACCAAGATCGCCCGGGACATGTACGAATCGCGCCTCTACACCGTCGTGCAGATCGCCAACACGATCGGGGTCAGCCGCGCGACCGTCTACCGCGCCCTCACTCCGGCCGTCGCTGCCCCGGAGCCAGTCAACCGCCATCGAGCATGAGCGCCCAGCCCGAGCTTAGTGAGCTCACCCGCCGCCTCGAGCAGGTCGAGAACGCGCTCGCTGACGCCCAGGGCCGCCTGCCCGGGCTGCGCGCCGAGGTGCGGGCCATCGGCCAAGCGCTCGACGAGCTGGGCGGCTATCGCGCGGTCGAGGCGCCCGCGTGCGGGAGCCCCGCGGCGAGCTGATCCACCGCCGCGAGTATCTCGTGGCGGCGCGAGCTTGACACCGGCCGCCGGCCCGCCTCCCACACCGCGTAGGTGCCACGGTCCACGCCGAGCCGACGGGCCATCGCGCTGACGCTGAGCCCCAGCTGCTCGCGCAGCGGACCCAAGCGCTCCCCAACCCGGGCGAGCCGCTCGGCGCCACCCTCCGGAAGCTCCTGCTGGCCGTCGGCGAACACGCGCTCGAGCTGCTCGACGTAGCCCGCGTCGGGCGCGACCTCGCCGCTCTCCCAGCGATGCACGATCGTCTGCGAGATCCCCATCTCCCGGGCCAGCCGCGCCTGGGACCAGCCCAGCTGCTCGCGCCGGCGCACGATCTCCACGCCGGCG
>JBOGYN010000474.1:0-4127 GCA_050696855.1 Solirubrobacteraceae bacterium
AACCAGCACTTCCCAAGGACATCCAGTGGGAGCTTGAACTGCTCGATGAACGCCGTTTTCCAGATGGTGTGGTGTATCTCCAGTACCGCACCGCGAGCTGAGACGCCACTGGGAACGGCGAGCGGACGGACGCCGCCCGCCGCTCCGTCCATCAAACGTCCATAAAACGCTCACGCCCCTTGCATGCGACGTTCATAGACCACCGGTCAGCAAGCACCCTCCGGTGATAAGGGGTCTGCGCCTAGTCGCGATGGAGCGAGAGTGCCAGGCTAGGAGCGACGAAGGACAGGAGGAAGATCGGCAAGATGCTCTTTCCGCTGCATCGGAAGGCGACGGTCTCGCCGTCGGCGGCGTCGAAGGTCTTGGTGCGGCTTGAGTTGCGGCCGTTGCGGACTTGCAGAGTGTGACGTCCAGGTTCGACTGGCGTCGCGAAGGTGTCGTTCAATTCGACTGACCCGACACGGTCGCCGTCGACCAAGACGTCGTAAGTACCGCGTCGGACCTCCACTCCGATGGTTTTGTGCGTCAGCGTCAGCGTTGCCGCCATTGTTGATCTCCTCCTGTTCTGAAAGGGCGTCTCTCTGAGTGCTCCGGCGACAGACGCCCACCTGTCGGCGCCGGCTCTCCACGTCTACCGGTCACGAGCCGTTCACGGTCGAACATCGCGGCTACGAGGCGCCAGGCGAGCAGGTCGAAGGCCAGCAGGGCGGCGGCGAGACCGAGCGCGAGGGCAGTCGACTCGGTGATCACGTTCAGCGACAGCAAGGCGAGGACGACCAGCGGTGGGACGCTACCCAGCACGGCCACCTGCTGTGCGGCGCGCACATCTGTGGACCGGGCGGAGACCGCGATCCCGACCCAGATCGCCCAGCCGGCAAGCAGCGGCGTGAACAGCAACTGGACCAGCACGTGCGGTCCTGTGTAGATCGCCGAAGCGATCGCAGGATGGGCGACCAGCGCCGCAGCGCCGAGAAAGATCCCGAAGACTGTGTATGCGATCAGGAGCGTAGGAACGAACGCGGCCAACGCCTTGCCAATGAGGAACTCCTCGCGACGGATGGGGGTGATCAGGACAGGCTCCAGCGTGCCCTGCTCGCGCTCGCCGACCACCGAGTAGGCAGACACGACAGACGGCACCATCACGGGGATAACGAGCATGTAGAGCAGGGAGAGCCCAACGTGAACGCTGAGGTTCTTCCCTGTCGCGTTGGCTGCTATCAGCTGGATCATCGGCAGGATGATGAAGAGCACTGGTACCGCCGCCATCGTGCCGATCACGAAGCGGTTACGGCGGTAATCCCGCAGTTCCTTGCGGAGGATCGCGCCGACACGAGTCCAGCTGAAGCTCATTGGCTCTAGCAGGGTGTTGATTTTCGAGCCGTGAGGAAGCCCTCGACAGGGTGACTCGGGTGTGCGAGTCTTGGGCAAGCCGTTCAGCTTGCGGAGATTCAGCATGCGTGGCACCACTTCCCGCCAGGCGACGATGTTGTCCACCCTGACCACGGACAGCCTGATCCCGATGGACCACCCGATCCGGCGCATCAAGCCGGTGGTGGAGACAGTGCTGGCCGAGCTGGCGCCGGAGTTCGACGCCATGTACGCGCGCACCGGCCGGCAGAGCGTACCCCCAGAGCACCTGCTCAAGGCGACCGTGCTGATGGCCCTGTACTCGATCCGCAGCGAGCGCCAGTTCTGTGAGCGGCTGCGCTACGACCTGCTCTTCAAGTTCTTCCTCGACCTCAACGTCGAGGACGAGGGCTTCGACCACAGCACCTTCAGCCGCAACCGGGAGCGACTGCTCAGCCACGAGATCGCCGACCGCTTCTTCGCGGCGGTGGTCCAGCAGGCACACCTGCGCCGCTACATCTCGGGCGAGCACTTCAGCGTGGACGGCACCCTGCTCGAGGCCTGGGCCTCGCACAAGAGCTTCCGGCCCAAGGACGGTGGCAAGAGTGACCCACCACCGCCAGGTCGCAACGCCGAAGTGAACTACCACGGCGAGAAGCGCCGCAACGAGACCCACCAATCCAGCACCGATCCCGAGGCGCGGCTGGCCCGCAAAGGGAATGGGGTGGCCGCCAAGCTCAGCTACGCGGGCCACCTGCTCATGGAGAACCGCAATGCCCTGATCGCCGACATGGAGCTCAGCGCGGCGACCGGGTATGCGGAACGGGAGACAGCGCTCACCCTGCTGCGGCGGCTGCCGGCTCGAGCGCGGCGCCGGACGGTGGGTGGCGACAAGGGTTACGACACCAGGGACTTCATCGCCGGCTGTCGCGAGCTGGGCGTCACCCCGCACGTGTCCCAGAACACCAGTAACCGGCGCAGCGCCATCGATGGACGGACCACCCGGCACGATGGCCACGTCACCAGCCTGCGCGTTCGCAAACGCATCGAGGAACCCTTCGGCTGGATGAAGACCATCGCCGGCGGACGCAAGCTGCGCTACATCGGGCTGCAACGCAACCGAGCCTGGTTCCTGATGACCGGAGCGGTGTACAACCTGATCCGGATCACCGCTCTGGACGCCCAGGCAGCCTGAGCCGGGAGCAAAAGGTCCGGATTGGGGCCTCTCCCGGCCGCACCTCCGGGAGATCCACGCCGGCGCTGCCGATCCACCACCCCGCGCCCTACTCCGGCGCCCTGCCCGGACCAAACATCAACACCCTGCTAGGCCTCCACGTCCTCGTCGATCAGCTCGAGGTAGACGTCCTCGAGCGAATGAGGAGACTCGGCAATTGACAGAATGTCGGCATCGGCTCCGACGAGCGCTCGCGCGAGGGCTGGAGCAGCGAGGTCCGGGTCCGAGACGGTCAGCGTGTAGCCGGACGGCGTCTGCTCCCATTGTTCGATCTCCGGCAAAGAGCCGAACACCGACTTGGGGTCGTCGAGGGCCGCGCGCAGCCGTACGTCCACGGAGCGTCTGAACAGCTGCTTGCGCAGCTCGTCGGGACGGCCGATCAACCGCAAGGTCGTGTTCAGGATCGCCACCCGATCGCAAAGCCGTTCGGCCTCCTCCAGCCGGTGCGTTGTCAGGAAGATCGTCACCCCCTGTTCACGCAACGACACGATCAGGTCATGGACCTCGCGCGTGGCTACGGGATCGAGGCCCGAAGTCGGCTCGTCAAGAAATAGCACCACCGGGGCGTTCAGCAGCGCCCGGGCGAGGGCGACGCGCTGACGCAGTCCCTTGGACAACGACCCGCACAGGTCACGGGCGCGGCCTTCAAGATTGACCGCGCGCAGCGCCTGGCCGATGCGCCCGCGAACGTCGTCGAGCTCGTACAGCCCGGCGAAGCACTGAAGGTTCTCCATCACCGTAAGACGCAGATACAACCCCGGGGACTCCGGCATGATCGAGATCCGCGACCGGATCGCAGAACCATTCTTCGAGCTCAACGGAATCCCAGCGACAATCGCCGACCCCGAGGTTGGCGCTATGAGCGTCCCCAGCGATCGCACGGTCGTCGTCTTGCCCGCACCGTTCGGGCCCAGGAAGCCGAGCACCTCGCCGTAGCCAACCTCGAACGAAACATCATCAAAAGCGACGCGATCGCCGAACCGCTTGGTCAAGTGCTCGACCACCAGAGCGGACTCACCCTTTGAGCCATCAACGGTCGAGGTAGCACCGATGGATGCGGCACCACCAGCCACGTGACCTACCGGCTGCGGGGTCACAGGCATCTCACGGGGCTGCCGGGAACCGCCAGCGCTCGGCGGCGGGCGGCACCTCGTCATGCCCCGGTCGACTGCCTGCCCGATGGGGGACGCGACGGGTCGTCGCCCGCCGACATCCACCTCTCATCGGCGGAGGACAAGGGCCAGTTCTGTGGCACATGGCCGAACGGTAGCAGTCTGGCTGGGCAGTTTGCTAGTTTCTTGATCATGCGGCCAGGAGCGGCGGCGGACGAGCCGGAGCGGACCTTCATCGAGACCGCCCGACGGGCCCAGATCGTGGCGGCGGCGATCGACACCATCGCCGAGGTGGGCTATGCGGGAGCGTCCTTCGCCCGCATCGCTGAGCGTTTGGGAATCAGCCGGGGCCTGATCAGCTACCACTTCGCCGGCAAGGACGATCTCATCAAGCAGGTCGTCCACGAAGCCGCCGAAGAGGCCAAGGCGTACAT
>JBOGYN010000475.1:0-2458 GCA_050696855.1 Solirubrobacteraceae bacterium
GAGCAGGGCCACGAGCGCGGCGGTCACGATGATGATCACCGCCGAGCCGGCGAAGGCGCGACGACGCTGGCGCTCAGTCATACCACGCGGCTCCTCAGACTCTCCGGCGGCCGAATCTCCAGGCCGCGCGGGGTGCCCACGTGCCGATTCGTATTGCCCGTCGCGAGGTGCGCCTCAAATCGCCGGCGATCTGGCGACCGTAATACCACTGCTGGGGCAGACTCGCGCTGGGAGCTCCGCTCCAGGTGAGTCCATCGGGAGTCGCTCGCTTGTAGTCGAGCATGAGGAGAGCGAGCAGATCGGCGCGTTTGAGCAGGACGCCCCACCAGAAAGCGACAAAGAGCAGCCAGGTCGCGAAAAAGCCCAGTTGCAAGTCGCTGATAAGGCCCGTGCCGGTCACGACGACGGCGAGGAACAACGCAAATATGACCTTCGTGACGATTGCTCCGACCAACCGTTTGAACCAGGCGGCGACGCTCAGCCTCCCGGACTCGCCGAGCGCCGCGACGAGGAGCATCGCCGGCGCGAACAACACCAGGATGAGGACGAACAGGGCAGCGATCAGCAGCTGCACGGCCAGGAAGAAGAACAGGGCCACGGCACCCACTAAGCCGACCGCGATCAGCAGCATCAATCCTAGACGTGGGAGGCTCTGACCATCGGAGCTGTCGGGGCCGGGGAGGTTTCCGAGCAGCGCAACCTTCTCCGGATGGCCCGCCAGGGCGTACACGTCGCCGAGGTTCTTGTTGCCTGGAGGGCTTACCGCGTAGCTTTGGCTCTGTGCGTCCTGCTTGCTTGACCCGGTGATTTGCCAGAGCGAGGTCCGCCACTGGCTGCCGGGTAGGTCCTGAAGCCACGTATCCGCGACGCTCTGGTTGAGCCCAGCGGGCTTTGAGAGGCAATAGTCAACGTTGCCGAACTGCAGCGCGCACCACGGTTTCAGGATCACTGCGCTGAACAGCTGCTGCTCGGCGCTGGCAATCCCTTGATCGGGCTGTCCAACGTGGCCGGTCACCGAGCCGAGCATCTCCATCGACGCGCCGTTGGCCGTGTTGGTCGCCGAGCCGAGCGTGCCGACCGGATCGCCGATCAGGACCAGCACCCCAACCATGCACAGCAGCGACACCGCCAGCCCCCGGATGGTGTCGATCGTCTTCTTGCGAAATAGTCCGTTCCAGATCCCCCACAGAGCCATCCCAGCGAGCGCGGCCAGGATCCACGGATTGACGACGGTGCCGCGCATCGTCTGGAGCGCCCCGGCAAGCTTGTTCAGCGACTGGTGGACGATGTCGAGTGAGAACGCCCACTCGAGCATCAGCAGGACGCCTGCGAACACGTACAGCATCAGCTGCCAGACGCTTTGGATAATCCACTGGCAGAGGCGATCGAACGACGTGTCGATATGCGAATAACCCCACTGGACCTGCTCGTCGAGCCCGTAACTGTCGAGTGGATGCGGGTGGGCCAAGGTCCCTGAGCCCGTGCAACTCGGGTCAGCCCGCAATCCGGGGTTTGAACAGAGCGGTGACTTGGCTCCCAGCGTCGTGAGTGGATCTGTGCCACTGGGTGCCGTGGCACTTGGTGCCCCTTGACTTGGGCCTGACGGAGGGGCTTGAGCGGCCCCCGGAGCCGGTGCCGGCGACGGAGCAGGCGCCGGACTCGTGCTGACGGGGGAGGCCGGGGTGGCAACCGGCGCCACAGGACCGGCCGCGTCAGCACAGGCCGGCGCAGCCATGGACAGCGCCAGCACGATGACCAGCGCGATCCCGCGCCAGAAGCGATCGAGTCGTGACACGGCCTACGTCCGCGCGTCGGCGACCGAGCCGGTCAGCGAGCGTTGATCGCGCTCGGCTCGCGGCGTCGTATCAAGTGCCGCTACTAGCTGGGCATCGAGCAGGTCAATCTGAACCGGAGCCACCCGTGCCTCGGAGTCGCGCATGAAGCAACGTCCACGGCGGAACGAGAGCAATCGCTGGTGCAGCGTCTCGTCGTCCTCGTCGAGGTGAAGCAGGCGGAGGGCGGCCCTGGCCTGGCGTTCGCTCTCAACGCCAAAGCAGAAGATCGAGCTGACCAGCCCATCGAGTTCGTCTGCGTCCTCGAGGACCTGGGTGGCGAGCAACGGCGTCGCGTTTTGCGCTCTACCCAGCCGGGCGACCCGGTCGATCAAGGCCCGCCCAGCGGCGTCTGACAACAGAACCCACGCCTCGTCGAAGCCCAGGACTGAGTGGCGCTCCCGGTCGCTGCTCGTCAGATGCAGCGCATACATGGCGAGGAGATGCAGGATCGCTCGAGAAACGCGCTCCTCATGCGTGAGCTCAGACCGTGGTGTCCCCGGAACGGGGAGCGATAGGTTGCGGATTCGAAGGCTGGTGAGCGGTCGCACCGTCGGCTCGACGGCCGGCGTGTTCGGGTTGGCGAAACCCAGTCGAGCCAGCCCCGAGTCGGCGTGGACGTGCAG
>JBOGYN010000476.1:0-4144 GCA_050696855.1 Solirubrobacteraceae bacterium
GAGCTGGCGCCTTGAGCGCTCGCGGCCGTGGCCCCGATCACGACGATGACGGCAAGCGCTCGGTACAACCGGCCGTGGCCGTCGAGCCTTCGAGCTTGCTTCTCCATGATGTCCCGAACCCCCATCTCACCCTCGCGATGCCGCGGTAGGAAACGCGACGCGTCACCGATGGGCGAGCGTCAGGAAGCGCCTACTGCCAAGCGGGCCCAGTCTAATTGAACGCGCCGTCGATTGCGACTCTGGATGCGACCACGACGACTCGGTCCCCGGCTTCGATGGCCGTTTAGACGCGGATGAGCGACGGACCACCGGACTCCCTCTTGTCACACGATGCGGGGGTTGAGCAAAGTATTGACCGAGATGTCATTTGGAGAGAATCGCTCGGACGGGGAGCTGTTGGGTGCTGCGCGGTCGGGCGATGGGGCTGCGTTCGCGGTGTTCTATCGGCGGCATCTGCCGGAGGTGGTGGGCTTCCTCTTGCGTGAGACGGGTGACCGTGAGGTCGCGGCTGATCTGTGTGCGGAGGTGTTCGCGGCGGTGTTCCTGTCAGCCCGGCGCTTTCGTCCCCGTGGGGGCGCGTCGGCGTGGCCGTGGGTGCGGGGGATTGCGCAGAACAAGTTGCGGGAGAGTCGTCGCCGCGGGCGTGTCGAGGCGCGGGCTCGTCGCCGGCTGGGGCTGGAACCCGAGACGTTGGAGGACGCTGACCTGGCTCGGGTTGATGAGCTGGCGTCTGGCCGTGGGGTGATGGCTTTGGTGGATGAGCTCCCTGAGCGTCAGCGGGCTGCGGTGCGGGCTCGGATCGTGGACGAGCGGGAGTACGCCGACATCGCCGGCGAGCTTGAGTGCTCAGAGATGGTGGTGCGCCAGCAGGTCAGCCGCGGACTGTCACGGATCAAGGGACGACTGGAGGAGAGACGATGAGCGGCTACTTCGATCGGGTTGAGCGCCAGCTGGTCAACCGGGTGCAAGCTTCCCCGAAGCCAGAGCGCTCGCACCGTTGGTCGAGGGCAATTGGAGTGCTTGTTCCGATCGGCGGGGTGGTGGTCGTACTGGCGGTCGTCGCCGTGTTCATCGGTGTTGGTCACCGGTCAAGCGACGGTTCTTCTGCTGGCAGCGCGGGCTCATCGATCGTGTTCCAGACATCGGCGGTGTCGCCGCACTCCTCTCTGCGACGGGCGATCGACGCGTCTGTGGTGACGTTGCGCCGCCGACTGCATTCCGTCGCTCCCGATCTGCGCGTGTCGCGATCTGGAGAGCAGGTCATCGTTAGCGGCGTCACTGAGCGGACCCGTACCAGGGTCCTCGAGCTGGCCGTTCCCGGCAGGTTCCGGTTCTATGACTGGGAGGCCAACGCACTGGCGCCGAACGGCAAGTCAGTCGCGGGGCAGCTGACCGCGAGGCATCCCAACGCTCTGACGATCAGCCAGGGCACCAGCGGCGACCCCGGGCTGCCCGGCGGTGGCGCCCTACCGCTGTTTCGGGCAGTCATGCTGGCCTCCACGCAGCCGGTGGTCGGACCCTCGCAAGCCAACCTTTCGCGGTCGGGTGCCTCGTACTATTTGTTCGGCGCGACGGGCAGCTCGGCGTGCGCGAGCGTCGCTCACGCCCGCGGGAAGCTCCCCGTCCCAGGCGAGCACTGCCTTCTGGCGGGACCTGCCGCCACGCCGCAGAGCCTGAAGGCCGACCTTCCGGCCGGCCTGACCGCACCGGATGCCGAGCAGCTGGCCGTGCCCCAGGGGACGGTTGTGGTCCAGGCAGCCAACGCCAACCCCTCAAACCAGATCACGGTCAATGATCCGGGGTCGCGGTTCTATGTGCTCAGAGACAATGTGGGACTGACGGGCGCGGACATCACCAACCCGCGGCCGTCCACCTACCAGGGGGGGCAGCCCGACGTAGCTTTCGGTTTTGGACCAGCGGGCCAGACCGCGTTTCGTCACGTCACGGCGACTATCGCTCATCGCGGCGCGACCGTCAGTCCGTATAGCCAGGCACTAAACCAGCATTTCGCGGTGGTGCTGGACACGCGGCTGATCACCGTCCCCTCGATCGACTTCAAGATCTACCCCGACGGGATCACCGGCGACGGCGGCGCCGACATCACTGGCGCGTTCACCCCACAGTCCGCCCGGGACCTTGCGGCGATCCTCCGCTCCGGCCCGCTCGCGCTCAGCCTCACGCCGCGCTAGCCAGATCGCGGCGTCTGCCCCGACACCGACTGACCCCGCCCGGCCGGTATTGAACCGTCGCGCGCCCCCCGCGGAGCTACTCTGGGTGCTGGAGTGCCATGAGCGTCGTCATGTACGTCAAGCCGGGATGTCCGTACTGCCAAGCCGCCCGCGAGCATCTGGCCGCCGAGCGTGAGGCGGTTGAGGAACGGGACGCGACAAAGAGCGCAGCGTGGAAGGCAGAGCTCATGGACGCCACGAACGATCGAGGAATCGTCCCCACCATCCTCTGGAGCGACGGGCGGCGCCAGGTTGGATTTCCGCCCGGCCGCGGCTGAACGGTGCACTAGCGGTCGGTCGCCCGCTCACCCCAGCATCAGGCATAGATCCATGCTGGCAGCTCGAATCAGGGGTTGGCGATCGTCTCGCCGCCCGCCAACCCGGGTAGCGAGAGTAAATGTCGCGCTCGTCCGTACTAGTCGCCGCTCTTAGCAGCGAGGCGACGAGCACCTCTGACCTGTACGCGCGCGTCGGTTACCTCGCTCTTGCTCGGGTCGGCCTCGTCCCGTACGCGGCATTCCGAGGCGAGCTCGCCAAGCTGGCGGCAGCGGGATTGGCTCAGAGCGAAACCGACAGTGACGGCTCGACGACGTGGAGATTGACTTCCGAGGCGGGTCCTCGACCCTAAAAAGCTGCGGCCACGTAGCGAAAAGTCCGTTGGTCATCGGATGGTCCGGGTAGAGACGCGTGGACCAGGGTCATCCTCTCGCCCGCCGCCTGAACGACCCTTCAACCGAAAGGAAAACGCATGTTTTTTGAAGACGGCAAGATCGTCGAGCGATGGGGATCCAGCGACGGGCTGGACATCCTCACGCAGCTCGGCGTCGACCCGGTGGGCGTCTGAGCGATGAAGGCCAGGGCCACACCTACGCCACTCGGGGCCGTGGCTCGGGGCTTAGCTGCGGGCGCGGCCGGTACCGCGGCGATGACCGTGTATCAGACGGCGATCGCCAAGCTGCGCGGCACAGAGCCGAGTACGACTCCGGCCGAAGTCGGCAAACGGGTCATCCGCGGCGTCTTTCACCGCCGCTTTGACGAGGAGCAGACCGGCAAACTCAACAACGCGATGCACTGGGGCTACGGGACCAGCTGGGGCACCGTGTACGCACTCAGCGACGGGCTGGTCGGCGGGCCTGTGGTTTCTCGCGGGCTGGCGTTCGGCACGCTGGTATGGGGCGCGAGCCTGATCGAGCTGCCCGCTATGAAGCTCGCGCCGCCGGTGTGGGAGTACCCGCCGCTGGAGCTCACGCTGGACGTCTCCTATCACCTCGTCTATGGGGTTGCGGCCGCAGCGGCATACGCGGCCTTGCGCCCCTGATCAATCGTGTTCAGAGGTTGCCCACCCGCGGCACGCGCGAGCGTGCTGGCCCAACGGCGGAAAGGATCCACATCTTTGACGCCACGGTCATCCGCGCGCCCTGCTCGTGGCAGCGCTGATGCGACTGCTCGGGGACCCAGTCGCCCCGGGCTGCGAATCCCGATGCATAAATGTCAGCTCCGGCGGGAAGCCTGTCTGGCGTGATCTTCCGGCACCGTCTGCTCTGTTCGGTTGCCGTGGCGGCCGGCCTTGCCGGGGCGGCGCCGCCGGCCTCGAGCGTGGCCGCGCCTCTGCACAAGCATCCCACCGCGGTTGGCGCCGACGGCGCTGTTGCTTCGGAGAACCTCCCGGCAACGAGGGCTGGGCTTGCGGTGCTGCGCCGAGGCGGGAGCGCTGCCGACGCGGCCGTCGCCGTGGCCTCGACCCTCGGGGTGAGCGACCCGTACGTCGCCGGGATCGGCGGGGGCGGCTACTTCGTCTACTACAACGCCCACACAAGGCACGTCTACACGATCGACGGGCGCGAAACCGCGCCGGCGAGTGCGACCGCGAGCCTGTTCATCGATCCGGCGACCGGACAGCCTCTGTCCTTCCCGAC
>JBOGYN010000477.1:0-6458 GCA_050696855.1 Solirubrobacteraceae bacterium
AGGGCGCCTGGCGGGCCACCTCGGGGTCCTCGCGGGCCTCGCGGAGGATCTCGGCCACGATCTCGGCGAAGCGGTCGAGGGTCTCCTTGGTCTCGGTCTCGGTCGGCTCGATCAGCAATGCCTCGTCGACGAGCAAGGGGAAGTACACGGTCGGCGGGTGCACCCCGTGGTCGAGCAGCCGCTTGGCGAGATCGAGCGTCTTGATCCCGAGCTCGTGCTTCATCGGCGCCCCGGAGAGGACGAACTCGTGCATGCACAGCCGCTCGTACGCGGCGGGCAGGTACTCCAGGACGCCCTCGGCGCGCAGCCGAGCGAGGAGGTAATTGGCGTTCAGAACGGCGACCTCCGAGACCCCGCGCAGTCCCGCGGCGCCGAGCGAACGAAGGTAGGCGTAGGAGCGCACGAAGACGCCGTAGTTGCCCTGAAAGCCGCGCAGGCGCCCGATCGACTTGGGCCGGTCGAAGTCCAGGTCATAGCGAGGACCGTGCCCGTTTGACCCGGGGGCCGGGTCGGTCATCTGGACCACCTGGGGCCGGGGCAGGAAGGGCTCGATCCGATCTGAGACCGCGATCGGACCCGCCCCGGGTCCGCCGCCGCCGTGGGGCTGGGTGAAGGACTTGTGGAGGTTGAAGTGCACGATGTCGAAGCCCATGTCGCCCGGCCGGCAGATTCCCATGATCGCGTTGAGGTTGGCGCCGTCGTAGTAGAGCGTCGCGCCGACGTCGTGGACGATCTGGGCGATCTCCTGGATCGCCGGCTCAAACAGACCCAGCGTCGACGGGTTGGTCAGCATCAGGCAAGCGACCTCGTCGGTGGCCTTGGCGCGCAGATCGTCGAGATCGACATTGCCGTGGGCGTCGGTGCCGACCTTGACCACCTCATAGCCGGCCATCGTCACGGTCGCCGGGTTGGTCCCGTGCGCGGTGTCGGGCGTCAGCACCTTGGTCCGGTGCTCGCCGCGATCCTCATGAAAGGCGCGGGTCAAGAGCACTCCGGCCAGCTCGCCGTGCGAGCCCGCCGAGGGCTGAAGGGAGACGTGGGGCAGCCCGGCGATCTCCCCCAGCGCGAGCTGCAGACGCCACATCAGCTCGAGTGCCCCCTGGGCCCGCTCGGGGGCTTGGAGGGGGTGCAGCTTGGCGTGACCGGGCAGCGCCGCGACCCGCTCGTGCAGCTTGGGGTTGTGCTTCATCGTGCACGAGCCGAGGGGATAGAAGCCGGTGTCGAGGTCGAAGTTGCGCTTGGAGAGCCGGTTGTAGTGCCGGACGATCTCGGGCTCTGAGACCTCGGGCAGGCGCGCCGGTTCGGCTCGGCGCAGGCGCGGATCGAGCAGCTCGTCCAACGGACGCTCGGGAACGTCGAGCGCGGGAGCCACGAACGCCCGGCGCCCGGTCCGCGACCGCTCGAAGATGGTCAGCTCGTCGTCGGCGGCCGAGATCACGCGCGCACCTCGTGCCGGGCGTGACTGCGCTCGGCGGCCACCGCCGCCTCGAGGACCGCGGCCAGCCGGTCGATCTCGACCCGGGTGCGACGCTCGGTGAGCGCGACCAGGAGACCGTTGGAATGCTCGGCGTAGTCACGGGCCAGCGAGTAACCGGGGTTGACACCGCGCTCCCGGCAGCGGGCGATCACCCGATCTACCGGCGCGTCGAGCGCCACCGCGAACTCGCGCACGACCGGCTGCTCGTGGATCAGCGTGACGTCGTCGATCTCAGCCAGGCGCTCGCGGGCGTAAGCGGTGCGGCGCAGCATCAGTTCGGCCAGCTCGACGATCCCCCGGCGGCCCAGCCAGCTCAGGTAGATCACGCCCGCCAGCGCGTTCAACGCCTGCGCGGTGCAGATGTTCGAGGTCGCCTTCTCGCGCCGGATGTGCTGCTCACGGGTCTGCAGGGTGAGCACGAACCCGCGCTTGCCGCTCAGATCACGGGTTTCGCCGGCAATCCGGCCCGGGATCCGACGGATCAGCGCCTCGGTGGCGGCGAAGAACCCGAACGAGGGGCCGCCGTAGTCCAGGCGATTGCCAAGCGTCTGGCCTTCTCCGACCGCGATGTCGACGCCGCACTCGCCGGGGGAGCGCAGCAGGGCCAGGGGCAGCGGGTCACAGGCGCAGACCGCCAGCGCGCCCGCCTCGTGGGCGGCCCCGGCCAGCGCTTCGAGATCCTCGACGGCGCCCAGGAAGTTGGGCTGCTGGACGATCACAGCGCTGACGTCGTCTGAGAGCTCGGGCAGGACCGTGACACCGTCGCGCAGCGGGGCCTCGACCACCTCCATGCCCCAGCCTCGCGCCAGCGTGACCAGCGTCTCGCGGGAGTGGGGATGCACACCGCGGGAGATCACAAACCGGCGCCGCTGACTGGGTGGGTGGGACAGTTTCGCCACATAGCCCGCGGCCGCGACCGCGCTCGGTCCCTCATAGACCGAAGCGTTTGAGATCGGCAGGCCGGTCAGCTCGCTGATCGCG
This sequence comes from Solirubrobacteraceae bacterium, assembly GCA_050696855.1. Classification (GTDB taxonomy): domain Bacteria; phylum Actinomycetota; class Thermoleophilia; order Solirubrobacterales; family Solirubrobacteraceae; genus Palsa-465. The sequence goes on from JBOGYN010000477.1 coordinate 2,459, forward strand.
GTCTGATACTCGAACATCGCCTGCAGTCCACCCTGGGAGACCTCGGGCTGATACGGCGTGTACGGAGTCAGGAACTCCGAGCGCGATGTGATCGAGTCGACCAGCGCGGGAACGTAATGGTCATACATGCCCGCGCCCAGAAACGAGACCTCGTCCTCGGTGCAGACGTTGCGCGACGCCAGCGCCCGGAGCTCGTCGTAGACCTCCTGCTCAGACAGCCCCGCGCCCAGGTCCAGCGGCTGCTTGAGCCGCAGGCCGGCGGGAATGTCGGCGAACAGGTCCTCGATCGAGGCGACCCCGATCGCGGCCAGCATCTCCTCGCGGTCGGCGTCGGTGACCGAGGTGTACTCACTCACGAGAGCGTCGCCTCGTAGCCCGCGGCATCGAGCAGGGTCTCCTGCTCGGCCGGATCAGAAAGCTTGATCTTGACCAGCCAGCCCTCTCCGTAGGGGTCCTCGTTGACGGTCTCGGGCTTGTCGGCCAGCCGGTCGTTGACGGCGGTCACCTCGCCCGACAGGGGCGAGATCACATCCGAGACGGCCTTGACCGACTCGACCTCGGTGTAGGGCTCGTCCTTGGCGACCTGAGTCCCCACCGCCGGCGGATCGAAGAACACCAGCTCGCCCAGTGAGTCCTGCGCGTACCAGGTGATCCCGAACGTCGCCTCCTCGCCGTCGATCCGAGCCCAGTCGTGCTCGGGGTGATAGAGAAGATCGTCGGGGTAGCTCGGATCGGCCACGGTCGTCATGACTCCTAGGGTTCGTAGATGGGCTTGGGCACGATCACGGCGGTGCGCGCGGTGCCCCGAACGTCGATCTCGATCGTGGTACCGGGGTCAGCCCGCTCCCCAGGCACGTACGCCATCCCGATACCCCGCTCCCGCGACGGCGAAAAGGTCCCGCTCGTGACCACGCCGCCGCCGACGATCGGATTGCCCGCGCGGGCGATGCCGGATCCCTCGATCACAAACGCGGCGAGCTTCTGCGCCGGCCCGGCGGCCCGTTCGCGGGCTACCGGCTCGGCTCCGATGAATCCCGTCTGCTCGCTGCACGCCCAGCCCAGACCGGCGGCGATTGGCCCCCACTCCTCACTGAGCTCTGAGCCGTAGAGCGGGAAGCAGGCCTCGAGGCGCAGGGTGTCACGGGCGCCCAGGCCCGCCAGGGTTACGCCGGCCTGAAGCAGCGCGTCCCAGAGCTCGCCGGCGCGGGCGGGATCGCAGAGCAGCTCGCCACCGTCCTCGCCCGTGTACCCGGTCGCGCAGAACAGCAGGGGGACGCCCGCGATCGTGCGCTCGCAGCAGTGCAGGCGCGGCGGTAGCGGCCCGTCGGCGAGGCCGTGGAGAATCGCTCGGGCGTGCGGTCCCTGGACGGCCAGCATCGCGAAATCCCGATGGCGATCGATCACGTCAGCGTCAAAGGCCTTGGCCTGGGTCTGAAACCAGGCCAGGTCACGCTCGTGATTGGCGGCGTTGGTGACCGTCAGGTAGTGGCACTCGGCCAGCCGGTAGCTGATCAGGTCATCGAGGATGCCGCCGTCCTCGCGGCAGATGACGGCGTACTGGGCGCCCCCCTCCGGCAGCCGGCGCACGTCGGCGGAGACCAGGCGCTGGAGCAGGGCCTGCGCCTCGGGACCGCGGGTCTCGATCTGACCCATGTGGGAGACGTCGAAGACCCCGGCGTGGGCCCGGACGCCCAGATGCTCTTCCCGAATTCCGGCGTACCGGATCGGCATCTCGTACCCAGCGAACGAAACCAGGCGTCCGCCGGCGGCGAGATGGCGGTCGTGCAGGGGCGATCGGCGAAGGGTCTCGGTGACCGACGTCACCCCCCGCAGGCTAGTACACGGACCCGCTGGCTCCGGGAGCCGGGACCGCCGGCTCAGCGGTCCCGGAGGAAGGACGGAATGTCGATGTCGTCGTCGGAGATCTCCAGCGAGGAACGCTGGCGATCATCCATGGTGACGTCACGATCACGCCGCTCCCGGCGGGTTGTCTCACGGGCCGTGCTTGGGCTGTGCGACGAGCGGTCAAAGCCGGTCGCGATCACGGTCACGCGAACCTCGTCGCCGAGGCTGTCGTCGATCACGGCCCCGAAGATGATGTTCGAGCTGGAGTCTGCCGCGCTCTGCACGATCTCGGCTGCCTCGTTGACCTCGAACAGGCCGAGGTCATGGCCGCCGGTGATGTTGAGCAGGATGCCCATCGCACCCTCCACCGACTCCTCGAGCAACGGCGAGGAGATGGCCACCTTGGCCGCCTCGGCCGCGCGGTTCTCGCCCGCCGCGGTGCCGATCCCCATCAGCGCGCTGCCGGCGTCGTGCATGATCGTCCGCACGTCGGCGAAGTCGAGGTTGATCAGGCCCGGGATCGTGATCAGGTCGGTGATCCCCTGAACGCCCTGGCGCAAGACGTTGTCGGCCTCGCGGAAGGCATCGAGGATCGTCGTCCGCCGCTCGACGATCGTCAGCAGCTTCTCGTTGGGGATCACGATCAGCGTGTCGACGTTCTCGCGCAGGCGCTGGATGCCCTCGTGGGCCTGGCGCGCGCGCTGGGTCCCCTCGAAGGAGAAGGGCCGCGTCACGACGCCTACGGTCAGGGCGCCGATCTCGTTCTTGGCGATCTCGGCGATGACCGGGGCCGCCCCGGTGCCGGTGCCGCCGCCTTCGCCGGCGGTCACGAACACCATGTCGGCGCCCTTGAGCGCCTCCTTGATCTCATCGCGTGATTCGGCCGCCGCACCGTGGCCGACATCGGGGTTGGAACCCGCCCCGAGGCCCTTGGTGAGCTCGTGTCCGATGTTCAGCTTGATGTCCGCGTCGCACATGGCGAGCGCTTGCGCGTCCGTGTTACAGGCGACGAACTCCACGCCTCGCAGCCCGGCGTCGACCATCCGGTTGACGGCGTTGGTTCCGCCGCCGCCGACGCCGACGACCTTGATGACTGCCAGATAGCTTCCGCTTTCCATGTCTCCTGTCCGACCCTCTAGGTAGGGTTAAGTGTTTGCCGCGCCTCTGCGCGGTACCGCGAGTCTGGCACGTTACGGCCTATGTTCGCGGGAAGTCAACGCTCGGACCCGTCCCGCAACGATCGTTGCATATCGACCATGTCTCGATCAAGGCCCGAGGCTTGCCCGTCATGTGCCCTCAACCTCAACCTGAGGTTTAGCCTGTGGTTGACCCCGGAACAGCGGTGGTGGCCGTCGCCCCGGCCGTCGCCCCGCCCGTCGCCGCCGCGGTCGAGTCCGCTCCGGCACCGGCGGCCGGGCGGGTGGGATCGGTGACGTCGATGTACACCGCGCCGGCCGAATCGGGGCTGCCGAGCACCGCGGTAGCCGCCGTCCACTTGGCGCCGAGCCGACCGGTGGAGCCGAAGTAGACGCTGGGCCCGTTGCGCAGCGCAACCGTGAGGCCGTGGGCGGGACCGTCGGTCACGGTGCGGATCCGAGACAGGAGCGAGTAGGGGGCCGCGGCCAGGAGCCGCACTTCGCTGAGCGCGTAGCCGGACAGGCGCGGGCCGCCCGGAGGCACGCCGAGGGTGATGATCGGCAGGGCGTCGACGTTGGTGACCCCGTGCAGGAGGGTGCCGTCGCTCGAGACCGGCAGGCGCCGTCCGCCCGCGACGACGCTCGCCACCGCCACCTTCTCGAGCACGCGGATCTGCATCCCGTGGGGAAACTGGGTGCTCACGTCCAGGCGCTTGACCACCGGATAAGGCCGCACGGCGGACTGAAGCTGTCCCATCTGTACGTCCAGGGTGGTCATGTTGCGCGCCGCGGTGGCCAGGGCGGCGCGGATCTGAGCGGCGTCGGGCCCGCTCACGCCGACCACGCGGACCTTCTGCACGGCGACCAAGGAAGAGTCGCGCAGCCACAGATACACGCCACCGACGACCACGAGCAGGGCGAGGAGAGCCGCGAGCGCCCGCGGGCCAGGGCGAGGCAGGCGGATCGCGCCCCGGCGCCGGTAGCGCCGGCGGCCCCCGCGGCGCCCCACGGTGTTCGAA
>JBOGYN010000478.1:0-1760 GCA_050696855.1 Solirubrobacteraceae bacterium
GCATGAGGGCGTAGGACACGACATCGAGCCCGTCGGCGTCGGGTCGCGTTCGGTTGAGCTCGCAGAAGCTCATGTCGGTGCCCCCGCCCACCGGGGTGCCCGGCGCCAGGCTCGAGCCCAGGGTCTCGCGCGCCAGGGTCACCAGCCCCGGTGGTGTCGTCTCGGTCGACTCCACGTATCTCCCGTCGCGATGAAACACGAGGACGCGGGCGATCGGCGAGGCCGTCAACCTCGATGCCATGTGCGCAAGGAGGTCACGGCTGTCCGCACTGATGTAGAGCGCTAGCTCCAATGGGCAGCCGGTCGTGCGTGACGTTCCGGCGGCGTCGTTGAGTGCTGTAATCGACTCCGGCACACCGGGGTCTACCTCAACCCGCAGGTGGTCGAGCCCGAGGTCACGCACGAGCTCGGCTACGCGCCCCCTCGCCGAGGTCACCTCGGCAGGCCACGCCACCCCGAGCGTCGGCAAGCGCGTGTCACCGACCTTTCCGAGCACGATCTCCGTGCTCGTGGGGTGGCGGGCGGGGCGGTGCTTGGGCCGAGTGCCGGACACGGCCACGCGCAGCTCCCTGTGGATCCGCTGCTCGGCGGCGGCCTGGTGCGGAAACCCGAGCTCGAGCGGCGTGCAATATGTCTTCAGCGATCCATCAGACCAGTTGCGCTGATCCTCCATCTCAAAGAGATCGCCCTCGAACTCAAAGCTCACCCGGCCCCCGCCGGGCCGGTCAATCCAGAGGCTTCGGGCGGGCGGGCACAGAGCGACAAAGCGGCCGCCGACAAAGCGCTGGGGTGCTACGAGCGCGGATATGGCGCCGGTGAATGCACCCGCGTCCCCGACGCCACCGTAGTGCCGGCCGATGCTTTCCCGAAGCGGGTGCAGGACGCAGAAACCAATCCGGTTGTAGGCGCACGCGTGCGCGATGCGTCCGTCCATCGTGTACTCGAGCTCGCTGTCACCACGACCGCGAATCAGGCCTGACCAGCGAAAGTCCAGGTCGCCGCTGACGTGACGGACTTGGAGCTGCACATCGAACTCACCGTGGCTCCTTCGTACCTCGACGTGCTCGATCCTTGGCTCTAGCGTGCGCCAGTGCGCGTCGCGGACCGTCACGAAGATTCGTCGCACGAGCTCCTCGTCCCCGGCGCGAACGTAGCGGAGGTCGGCTCCCTCGAGTAGGGCCGTGAGGCCGCCATACTCCAACACCGCGGCGGCCTGCTCGTCCATCAGATCGCCGTCATCCCGCCGTCAACCGCCCACACGGCCCCGGTTACGTAGGACGCCATGTCTGAGCCCAGGAACGCCATCACCACAGCTACCTCGTCCGGATGAGCCGGGCGCCCGAGCGGAATCGTGTCAACGACCGTCTGTGTGATGGCGGCATCCGCGACGATCTGCGCGACCATCGGTGTGTCGGTGAAACCTGGCATGACACCGTTCACCCGCACGTTCTCACGCGCGTAATCCGCCGCCAGCACTCGCACGAGCCCATAAACCCCGCCCTTGCTCGCGCTATAAGCGTCCGCGCCAGGCGATCCGCCATAGATTCCCGTTGGAGAGGCGGTGCACACGACCGCACCGCCCGAACCCGTTGCCAGGATCGCTCCGATCCCGTGCTTACAGCTCAGGAACGCCCCGGTCAGGTTGACGTCGATCGTGCGCTGCCAGACCGAGAGCTCGAGCCGGTCCGCTCGTGCGTCCTCGCCGATGAGATCGATCGCAGCATTCGCGACCAGCAGATCGAGTCCGCCCCACCGGCTGA
>JBOGYN010000479.1:0-1852 GCA_050696855.1 Solirubrobacteraceae bacterium
ACTCACAACGGAGTGGGTCTCACTTGGCCACACGCCAGCCGACCCACCACGCGGAGCGCTTGAGAGCTGGGCAGCCATCAGTCGCGTCGCCACCGTCCCGGGAGATCACCGGCGCCCTCATCGACCAGGTGCGCGGTGACCCTCGGCTTCACTGGTGTCGCCCGATTTCCCTGGTGCATGATCGATGCCGGAGCCGGTTGCCGAGATTGCCCTGCGCCTCTACCTTGGGCTCAGCGCGATTCGCCGGCGGGGCTCTGGGGCGGTCAGTGCTGGCCTCCGCTACACCCGTTTCGTGTCGCGGCGGTACGCCCAGGCAGCACCGGCGGGGAGGAGTGCGGACCAGGCAGCGACCGTGATCCAGCCGCGGGCGCTCCAGCCTTGGCCGTGGAGCGCGACGTGGCTGGCCTGAACGAGCCACCACGAGGGCAGGAACTGCCCCAGCGGGTGCAGAAAGCCGTTCGAGACGCCGCCGCTGATTGCTGGGCTGACGCAGTCGGTGGTCACGAGATGGCCGACGAGGATCCCCAGCGCAGCAAACGGCAGCAGACCGACGAGGATCAGGTGACGCCGAGCGCGATGTCCGCGGCGTAGAGCAGCAGGAGGCTCGACAGCGCCATTCCGTATCTCGTCAGCACCTTGGCCCGGAAGTAGGCGCGCGCGGACAGTGGGCTGATCCGCAGCTGGCGCGTCCAGCCGGCTTGGCGCTCGCCGGCGATCCGAGCCCCGGTCGAGTCATCGACACCATCGTTCCGAACGCGGCCAGCCCGACCATATAGTAGAGCGGCACGGAGAGGCCGCTGCCCGCGAAGTTGTGGTTGTGTCTCTGCGGCAGCGCCACCATGAAGTAGAAGACCAGCGGGAACGCCAGCGAGAAGAGGAAGAGAGCTGCATCGTCGTGCAACGCGACTCCCGGGGCGGCTTGCCCTGAGACGAGGTGTGCACGGAGATCGGGCGGTAGCCCACGCCATGTGGGCGTCCTTTGCAGGGCGACGTCGCGACCGTCCGCGAGCACGTCGCACTGCTGGTCAATGACGACTTCAACCCACGGCGAGCCCGACTGCGGCGAGTGGCCTGTTTGGAGTCGGTGGTCTCGTTAGCGGCTGAGCGTTCGTCCGGGCGCTGACCGGTTTCGACGCAGGAGCGCCAGGCCGTCGGGCTCCGCGCCTGGGGATGGTCTGACCAGCGGCACCGGTCTTGGTGGCTCGGGTTGGGCGGCTTCATGTTCCAGAGTGCGGGTCACGGGATTTTCGACGCGGCGCGGGTCTGCTGCCGTCGGTGTCGTTCCGTGGCGAGGTGGGGTCGGACCCGCTGTCGGCGGCGATGGCCGGTGCTGGGGGTGGAGGTGTTCGAGGGCGAGCGGTTCGGTCTCGCGGCGTCTCATTGCGGTGCGTAGCGCGCTGAGGGTCTGGGTGGCGGCTCGGTCTGGTTGGGCGGGTGCGTACTGTTCGCGTTCGCGCGCGGCTTCGGAGGCTTCGCTGATCAGGTGAATCATGGTGTCTCCTCGCGCGCGTGAGAGGGCTGTGTAGGCCCATTCGCGCGTTAATTCCTCGGGACGGCCGACGACTGCCACCCAGCCAACGGTCGCGCCTTGTGCGCCGTGACCGGTCAGGGCGTAGGCGTACTCGAGGTGATCGGCCACGTAGGCGGGGGAGAGTTCGCGCGCTTGTCCGCTGTCGGTCCTGACGAGCATCGCGCCGTCGCGGTCGACGTCGATCACGGTCGCCAGTGTCCCGTTGTCGATGTCGTGAGTGCGGTCGTTGCGCCGGGCGATCACCCGGTCCCCGGGTGCGTAGTCACGGCCTTCAATCGTCACAGCCGCGGCGGGGAGTAGGCCGTCTTGTCGGAGTTGTTG
>JBOGYN010000480.1:0-2946 GCA_050696855.1 Solirubrobacteraceae bacterium
CCGCCGGGTTAGCCTTTCCGAATGCGGCTGCCCTACGACGAGGCCGGTGAGGGCGATGCGGTCGTACTGCTGCACGCCGGGGTTGGCGACCGGAGGATGTGGCAGGAGCATCTGGAGCCGCTCGCCGCGGCCGGTTATCGGGCGCTCGCCATGGACCTTCCCGGGTTCGGTGACGCCCCGCCTTCGGTCGGCCTGGAGATGCCCTGGGCCGACGTCGTGGAGACGATGGACGCGGCCGGTGTCCGGCGCGCCAGCATGGTCGGTAACTCGTTCGGGGGCGCGGTCGCGCTGCGGGTTGCCGTGGTGGCGCCGGAGCGGGTCCGCGCCTTGATGCTGATCTCCGCGCCCGACGCCGGTGTCGAAAGCTCGCCTTCGCCCGAGCTCCGCGCGGCCTGGGACGCCGAGGAGGCCGCAATCGAGCGCGGGGACGTCGACGCTGCCGTGGAGGCCGTGATCAGCGCGTGGACGCTCCCCGATGCGCCGGCGCAGCTGCGCACGCGAGTCGCCGCGATGCAACGCCAAGCGCTTGTTCAGCAGTTATCGGCTGCCCCCGCCAGGGAGGCAGCGGACCCACTGGACGAGCACCCGGAGGCGGTCGGACACCTCGACATTCCGACCCTGGTGGTTGCCGGGGAGCACGACGTGGCTGACTTTCGCGATGCCGCGCGCCGGCTCCGCGGCGCTCTGCCGCAAGCGCGTCATCTCGTCCTGGAAGCTGCTGGTCACCTCGCGCCGCTCGAGACCCCCGAGGCGCTCCGGGCGCTGCTGCTCGATTTCCTGTCCGCCGCTCCCGGGGACCGCCCCTAGAACAGCTGCAGGTAGCGGTCCAGCTCCCACGCCGTGATCTGCTCGTGGGCGGCCTGGATCTCGCGCTGCTTGCACTCGATGAAGTAGTCCACGTAGTCGCCGTCCGGGGTCTTGCCGAGGCCGGCGCGCAGCGCGGCGTTGCCGGCCAGCTCGCGGGTGGCATCGAGCAGGTTGGCGGGCAGGACCTCGATCCCCGCCGCCTCGCGATCGGCGGCGCTCATCGTGTACAGGTTGGCCGAGTTTGGCTCGCCGGCGTCCAAACTACGCTCGATCCCGTCAAAGCCGGCTGCGATCATTGCCGTGGCGGCCAGGTATGGGTTACAGGAGCCGTCGACGGTGCGATCCTCGATCCGCCCCCCGGCGGGGATGCGGAGCATCTGGCTGCGGTTGTTGTAGCCGTAGCTGATGTAGGCGGGCGCCCACGTCGCGCCGCTGGTCGGCGCTCCCACCACAAGACGCTTGTAGGAGTTCACGGTCGGCGCGGTGACCGCGATGTAGGCCTTGGCGTTGGCCTTGAGGCCGCCGATGAAGTTGTAACCCAGCTCGGACAGGCCCAGTCCGCGGGGGTCCTCGTCCGCCGGTCGGTCGAACGCGTTCTCGCCGTCCTTCCACAGGCTGATATGGAAGTGACAGCCGTTGCCGGTCAGATGCGCGAACGGCTTGGGCATGAAGGTCGCGATCAGCCCGCGCTGCTGGGCCAGGGACTCGACCATGTAGCGGAAGAACACGGCCCGGTCGCAGGTGGTCAACGCATCGGCGTACTGGAAGTTCTGCTCGAACTGCCCGTTGGCGCCCTCGTGGTCGGTGGCGTAGTTGTCCCAGCCCAGGCCGGTGATGGCGTGCGAGACCTCGGAGACGAAGTCGAGGTTGCGGGTCAGCGCCCGCATGTCGTAACAGGGCTGATCGAGCGTGTCGAGCGGGTCGGCGAGCTCGAGGCGGCCGTCGGGGCCCCGGCGCAGCAGAAAGTACTCGAGCTCGGCGCCGATCTTCAGCTCATAGCCCTGGGCGGAGAGCCGCTCGATCGCGTTGCGCAGGATCGTCCGGGGGCAGTACGGCCACGGCTCGCCCTCGACGGTGACGTCACAGGCGAAGCGGGCCACGGTCGGCCGCCAGGGCAGGATCGTCAGCGTGGTGGGGTCGGGCATGGCGATCATGTCGGGGTCGTCGGGACCCTGACCGATGTCGCCGGCGGCGAAACCGGCGAAGCCGGCGCCCTCGCTGAGCAGATCGTCGAGGTGGTGGGCGGGGACCAGCTTGGCGCTCGGCTTGCCGTGCATGTCGACAAACTGCGCGAACAGGAACTCGATCTTCTCGTCCTTGACGATCCGGCGTACGTCGTCTTCGTTCTGTGGTGGCTCGATCATGGACCGAGGTATATCCATCCGGCCCGGGGCGGCGCAATGGACCTCGGCACCGGATGGCGGCGACTACCATGTGCGCTTCGCACATAGGAGGTCTCAAACCCAGTGGCAATCAGCCCAGATCTGTCGGCCTCGGTCGGCGCCGAGCTCAGCGGACTCCGCCAGGAGAACCGCTCGCTCTACGACGTCATCAAGCTCGTCTCCTCTTCGCTCGAGATGCTCCCGATGCTCCAGGGCGTCGTCGATCTCGCCACCGAGACCACGGGTTGCCACGCCTGCTTCATCTATTTGCTCGAGGACGGCCGGCTGACCATTCGGGCCGCTTCGCCGGTCTTCAACGACGCGGTCGGCAACGTGCAGTTCTCAGTCCAGGAGGGGCTGACCGGCTGGGTCGCCCGGCACCGCGCACCGGCCTTCATCCGCGACCAGGCGATGGAGGATCCGCGGATGAAGTACGTGCCGCTGCTGCGCGAGGAGGACTTCCAGTCGATGGCCGCGGTGCCAATCTTGTCCCGGGCCGGGGAGACGATCGGCGTGATCGTCCTGCACACCAAGGCCCCCCACGAGTTCAGCGAGGACACGCTAAAGCTGCTCGCCCACATCGCCTCGCTGGTCAGCGGCGCGATCGAGAACGCCCAACTCTATGACCGCCAGCGCCGCCGGGTGGACGCGCTCACCGGCCTCTCTGAGCTCTCCCAACAGGTGGCGGCGGCGACCACCGTCGAGCAGCTCGGCCCCGTGCTCGCCCGCGGAGTGCATGAGCTGCTCGGAGCTGAGG
>JBOGYN010000481.1:0-2205 GCA_050696855.1 Solirubrobacteraceae bacterium
CGTGCAGGTACTTCATGAAGCGCGCCTGGTAGATCGAGGTGATCGGCCCGATTCCGAGCGACACCGTCGGGAACTGCCAGAAGTCGGGCATCAGCCAGGGATGCGGATAGGAAGACAGCCCGTCGCGGCTGACCTCGCGGCGGAAGCCATCGAGCTGCTCCGCGGTCAGGCGCCCCTCCAGGTATGCCCGGGCGTAGTTGCCCGGCGACGAGTGGCCCTGGAAGAAGACCAGGTCCCCCGGGTTCTGATCGGTATGCGCGCGCCAAAAGTGGTTGTAGCCCACCTCCATCAGCGTCGCCACCGACTGGTAGGTGGCGATGTGACCGCCCAGCTCCGACGAGGTCTTGTTGGCGCGGACCACCATCGCGATCGCGTTCCAGCGCACGATCGAGCGCAGCCGCCGTTCGACTTGAGCCCCTTCCACCCCACCCGGGAAGGGCGGCTCGCGCTCGGCCGGAATCGTGTTGATGTAGGCCGTGTTGAGGCTGGCCAGCGAGCCCGTGCCCGCGTGCTGCGCGCGCTCGATCACCCGGGTGAGGATCTCGCGGGCGCGGTCGGGCCCGTCATGGGAGACGACTGCGTCCAGCGCCTCGAGCCACTCGGTCGTCTCGACGGCGTCGAGATCGGCGGCGGCGCCGTTACTGCGAGGGATGTGCACTCGGTCCATCATGCCGGGGCGAAAGCCGACTATAGCTCTGGCCTGGCCGCGAGCCGCAACCCTTCGGGTCCCGCTTTCGCGTAGGTTGCCGGGCATGGGTTTGAGCGAGGTGCACGGGCTTCCGGGTCCGCCCTGGGAGCGGCCGCTGGCCGGCGCGTTGGACCGTCTGGTGGTGCAATCAGAGGTGCTGGCCGGCAACCCGCTCGGCGACCCCACCCGCCGACCGCTCTACGTCTACCGGCCACCCGGCATCCTCGGCGGCCGCCGCGACGACACGGTCGAGCTGCCGTCCGTGTACGTCATCCAGGGCTACACGGGACAGGTGGACATGTGGCTGGGCCGCAGCGCCTTTGAGCCCACCTTCGTCGAGCGCCTCGACGACTTGTTCTCCGCTCAGGGGTGCCCGCCCGCGATCGTGGTCCTCGTCGACGCGTGGACCTCGCTGGGCGGCTCGCAGTTTCTGAACTCGAGCGCCACCGGCCGCTACCTGGACCACTTGTGCGATGAGATCGTCCCCTTCGTCGACGCGCGCTACCCGACCGGTGCCGACCGCGCGCACCGGGGCATTGCCGGCAAGTCCTCAGGCGGCTACGGCGCGATGGTGGTCCCGATGCTCCGTCCCGACGTATTCGGCGCGCTGGCCTCCCACGCCGGCGACGCCCTGTTTGAGTGCTGCTACCTGCCCGAGTTCCCCGCCATCGCCCGCCGGCTGCGCGACGACTTCGGCGGCTCGTTCGAGGTCATGCGCGAGCGCCTGGCCGACGAGGCGAACTTTGACTTCTCGCGCTACGGTGCCGCGCTCTCGCTGTACGCCTACGCCTGCGCCTACAGCCCCGATCCCGATCGCGCCGGCGGAGCGCTGCTCCCTTTCGAGCCCGCGACGGGCCGCATCGTCCCCGACGTCTGGGCGCGGTGGCTGGAGCACGATCCGGTGCGGATGGCCGAGCCCCACGCCGAGGCGCTTCGCGGCCTGCGCCGGATTTACCTCGACGCCGGGCGCCAGGACGAGTTCTTTCTCGACCTCGGCGCTCAGGCCTTCTCCGATGAGCTCACCCGCCTTGGGGTGAGCCACACCCTGGAGCTGTTCGACGGCCGGCACGGCGGGATCACCTACCGCTACCCGGGCGCGATCCGCGAGCTGGTTACGGCGCTGACGTGACCGCCTCCGCTGACACCGAGCTCGCCTTCGCCGGCCCGGCCGCGCTCGCCGCCCGTGTGCGCGACAAGGAGGTGAGCCCGCGCGAACTAGTAGAGCTTTACCTGCGGCGGATCGAGGCGCTTGACCCCCGCCTGAACGCGTTTCGGACCGTGCTCGCCGAGCAGGCCCTGGCCGAAGCCGATCAAGCCGGTAGCGAGGGCCCCCTGGCCGGGGTCCCGATCGCGGTCAAGGACGATCTCGCGGTCACCGGACAGGTCGCCACCAAGGGCTCGCGCACCTTCGGACCGCCCGCCCGGACCGACTCCGAGCCGCTGCGCCGACTGCGTGCTGCAGGGGCGATCCCGGTTGGCATCACCAACGTCCCCGAGCTGATGATCTTCCCCTGGAC
>JBOGYN010000482.1:0-3441 GCA_050696855.1 Solirubrobacteraceae bacterium
GAGTCTCAACTATCCGTGGACCGCGCAGCATCGAGATGTCATGGCGAGGCGTCCAGGAAGTTCGAAGTCAGCAAGGCGGCGGTCTGCCTCTAGGCCGCCGTGTCGCTGCACTTCCTCTACTACAACTTCGCGCGGCCTGACGGCTCCCTGCGGAACCCCTACGCGCGCACCCCGGCGATGGCGGCTGGGATCAGCGACCACGTTTGGAAGGTCGAGGAGAGTCGCTTTGCTGGATCGCGCCGAGGCGTAGAGTCAATCCAAGACCCACGTCATGGAGGGAGAGCACATGCCCGATTCCGAGTACCACACCGTCCTCCCCGAGTACGGGCCTCGCGAGGCCAACGTCTACCACAACCGCAACGACTGCTACGAGGGCAAGAAGATCAAGCCCGAGCACCGGACGAGTGGCAGGGGCACCGGACGCCGTCTCTGCGAAGTCTGTGCGGGGATGCGCTAGGGCCTCCCCCGGAACACAATTTGCCATTCGGGGCCAGTCGGCTCGCCCTCAGGGGTCACGTTCCGCCGCAGGCTGCGAAGGGAAACCGTAGTCCAGACGCACCGATACTGCCTCCACCCGGCCGCCCCGTTGCCACCGAACCGGACGGTGGCCGCAAACTTGGCGAGTTGCTCGCGCGTCCAGGCATGTTTTTGTAGAAGCGCTTGTCGTCAAAATCACCGGGGCGGTCAAGCTGGACGGTCACGGGCTCAACCTACCCCGTGCCGTGGAGTACGGCGCTAACCACGGACGGCACCGTAAGCGGGGCCATCCGTCGGTACGAGGGGGGATCGGTTCTGGCCGGTAGAGAGGACTCGAACCTGCGCTGCCGGAAGGGGGTCGACTAACGGGTCGTTTGCGTCAGGCAGATCACTCCCATCTCGCGACCTGGCGCCATTGCGTGGCGAGGGAAGGGAGCTTATAGTGGCAAGACCCGACGGATGGATCGGGCACAGCAAACATGAGGAGGCCCGCATGAAAGGCACAGAGATCCCCCTTCAAGAGCAGAAGAAGGAGACCCTGAAGCGGGTGTACGCAGCACGCCTAGCCGAGCGGACAGCAAAGCCCGAAGGAACTCCCATGTTCCGTCTTACCGAGGTCAAGCGGGACAAGGAAGCCTTCATGATCCAGTGCTGTATCCGCTGACCGGATAGCAGCATTTCCGGCGGGGCGGGTGTGAATTCCTGTCCCGCCGGACTTATGTTCCGGCCTCGCGCCTGATCATTTCCACCGGGGTGCAGGGGTCATGCGGCCGACCAACTTCGCCGCGAAGACGCGGCGCCCATCCGCCAGCCACTTCGAGCGCGTCCAGGCGACCCGCCTTTGGCAGGCGCTCCACTCTGACTTGGTTGCTATGTTGCCGCCAGGTGAAGGTCGTCAAGTCCTTGATATTGGATGCGGGCCCGGCTTGTTGTGCCGGATGCTGCAGGAAGCCGGTTACGAGGTCGTGGGGGTAGATCGCGAGCCGGACATGATAACTGCGGCTCGGACCCACGCGGCCGATCGCATTGGACTGATCTTTGCGGAGGGTGATGCGACCGCCCTTCAGTTTCCGGCGGCGAGTTTCGACCTAGTGGTTATGACCAACCTGCTATTTTTTTTGGTAGATCCCTTGATTGCCGTCCGGGAGATGGCACGCGTTTGCCGTCCGGGTGGCCAGGTCGTGGTGCTGAACCCGGCACCTTGGCTGAACAGTGTTAGTGCTACTGAGCTTGCAGATCGGCTTGGGATCGCTGACAACGATCGGTGGGTTCTACTCAATTGGGCTCGTCTTGCTGAACTGAACGGCACCATCGATGAGGAGCTGTGGCGGACTATGGCAACCCTGGCCGATCTAGACGCCATTACGTGGGCGCACGTCGGCGTCGGCGGCATTGGGGCGCTGGCCAGCGCCGCACGGCCATCGACGGTAGTGTCCCATGCAGGGTGACGTACTGCGGGTACGGGTACCACCACCACTCGTCCCACCTCGACGTGGGGCGCGCGGCGCGGCCCACGCCGCGTGGTTCAACCATCTGCTGTGGCCGCCCCTAGTGACACGGGGGCCGATCCGAGGTTTTTTCGACCTGTGTGACGAAGATCCGGGCCAAGGCCCCATTCGACTGCAGCTACCGGGGGCGAGGCCTCTGCCCAGCGGTTTGACTGAGCAAGTTGCCACAGCATTGCCTGGCCACCGCGTCATCCTGCAGGCCGACAGATCCACGCTGAGGATTGACGTACCCCAGGGCTGGTCACGCGAGTGGACAACCGCAGCCACCGTCCCATGCAAAGGGGAAGGCGCTTACGTGATTGAGACATTTGACCCGCCTCACCGCATGCGGCTGCAGCGCAATCTCGCTGATGAAGTGGACAGCACCCTTCCAGAAGTTATCGAGGTCTGGGTGATTGACGATGTCATGGCATCCGTGGACCACCTGGAGCACGGCTTCCTAGATGTTGCGCTGGAGCTTTCACATCCCCGTCTCGTCGAACACACAACCATCGGCTGTTGGGCAGCCGGTGCCAGGGATGGCGTGGCGGTGCAGGCCCTGCGATGGCATCGAGGGCATGCCGAACTGGCAAGACAATTAGCGACCCGTCTGCAAGGCATCCCAGGAATGAGCGAGAGCTGCGCCAGCCTGTACGGACTCGACTGCCTGGCGATGCCCCGGCTGGTAAACCCTCTGGAGCTGTCGGGGGGCGACTCGACACGCGAGGTGATCCGAGTGTTGGTCAACGGGGAGAACCCGACTCGATTGGCGCTTTTGCGGCTAATGGGACAGATGGCAGAGCAAGTCGGCATTGAACTCGTACCAGTCTTGGTCCCATGGGCCGCGATGGACGACGCCATACTTGGCGACGAAGCCGATGCATCGATCGTCACCCGCTGGTCTAGCTCGTTAGATGTAGCGTTCTTTGGCGAGCCGAACGAAGATACGGGGCTGCCAATTGTGCCGTTAACCCTCCACCCTGAAATGAGTGCTGCGGGACGGGATTATGCGGCAATCGATCTGATAGCCCGAAACCCTATCCCCGTGACACGCTGGCGAACGAACCTTCAGGCGGCGGCCCTGAGCCGCGTTGGTGGAAAGATCGCTCCTGCGAGCCTGGCTTGATGCTTATAGCCTCCCTCGGCCATGCAGCCATATCAGTCATGACTGCTGACTTGCACCTGATCATCGATCCGGTTCTGACAGACCCGTTCATGGGCGGCATCGCCGGCGCCCAACCTGGACGCGTGGTTGACGTCGATTCCATTCCTTCCCCCGATGCCGTGATCATTACGCATTTTCACGCCGGGCACCTTGAGCCTGACTCGCTCGCGCTGCTTGACCGCAAGACTCAACTCTTCATCCCGGACGACAGTACCGTGCGCTTCGTCGCGGACAGGCTGGGATTCACGAAAGTCGCGACTGTGATGCCGGGGCAACAACTTTCGATGGGCGACCTTGATGTCACCTTCACGG
>JBOGYN010000483.1:0-7343 GCA_050696855.1 Solirubrobacteraceae bacterium
GCTCGGGCGGGAGCGCCCGCTCCTCAGTGCGCGAATGCCGCGCGCTGCTCGGGCGGACGCATCACAGGCAGCGGCGCGGTCAGTGATCCGAGCTCAGTGGTGAGCTGGCGGAGGTGGCCGAGGAGCATGTCGGCCATCTCGAGGCTCATGCCGGATCGCACGACGATTCGCAGGACGCTGAGGTCCTGGCGGTTCTCGGGAAAGGTGTACGCCGGCACCAGCCAGCCGTGCTCGCGCAACCGCTCGGAGACATCGAAGACCGTGTAGTTGCGGACCTCCGGAGCGAGGGCGAAGGCGAACACGGGCAGCTCGCCGCCGTCGGAGATGAGCCGGTAGGGGCCGAGTTCAGCGATCCCGCTGGAGAGGTGCAGGGCGATGTGCCGAAGGTTGGCCATCGTGCTCGTGTAGCCCTCCCGGCCCAGGCTCATGAACATGAAGTACTGGGCTATGACCTCGCTCCCCGGCCGCGAGAAGTTCAGCGAGAAGGTCGGCATGTGGCCGCCGAGATAGTTGACGTCGAAGACCAGCTCGCGCGGGAGCGCCGTCTCGTCGCGCCAGATCGCCCAGCCCACGCCGGGGTACACCAGGCCGTATTTATGGCCGGAGGCGTTGATCGACTGCACGCTGGGGAGGCGAAAGTCCCATTCGAGCTCGGGGGCGAGGAACGGGGCCACGAACCCGCCCGAAGCAGCGTCGACGTGCAGCGGCACGTGCTGGCCGCGATCGGCCTCGAGTTGATCGAGCGCAGCGGCGATCTCCGCCACCGGCTCGTAGCTGCCGTCGAAAGTCGAGCCGAGGATCGCCACCACGCCGATCGTGTTCTCGTCACAGTGGGCGACTGCCCGGTCGGCGGTCAGGTGATAGGTGTCTCCTTCCATCGGCACCAGCCGGGGCTCGACCTCCCAGTAGCGGCAGAACTTCTCCCAGCACACCTGGACGTTGGCCCCCATGACCAGGTTGGGCCGGGCGGCCGGCTGGCCGGCCGTGTGCATCCGATCGCGCCAGCGCCACTTCAGCGCCATCCCGGCCAGCATCGCCGCCTCGCTGGAGCCGGTGGTCGAGCAGCCGGTCGCGCTTTCGTGTTCGGGGGAGCTCCACAGGTCGGCGAGGATGTTCACGCAGCGAGCCTCGATCTCCGCGGTCAGCGGGTACTCGTCCTTATCGATCATGTTCTTGTCGGCCGTCTCGGCCATCAGTCGAGCACCCATCGAGGGCATCCACGTGGTCACGAATGTGGCCAGATTCAGGCGCGCCTGCCCGTCGAGCAGGAGTTGACTGGTGATCGCCTCGTAGGCAGCCTCGGTGCCGACCCCCTGGGCCGCGAGGCGGTCGATCGATAGCTCACGCTCGTCCTGCTGACTCGGTAGCGCGAGCGGCCGGTTGTGGCGGCGAGTGCGATGGCGGGCGCTCAGGGGCATAGCAGCAGGGTCAGCCGGAGTCTCATGACCGGCCTCTCCTCGGAACCGGGATGAAGCGGAGTAAAGCGTAGCGACCCCCGAAAAACCCGGCTCACGCCCAAAGCCTATGCAATGCTTAGGCTGTCAGTCGAATCCAATGACGTCTGCCTAAGCACGTCATCACTCTCGAGAGAACCAAGAAAATGCTGCGCCGACATCCGATCGTGATCCTGACCGCTGCGGTGGCATTGCTCGCCGCCGGCTGCGCGAGCAGCTCCAGTAGCAGCGCTTCGGGCTCGGCGTCCGGCCAGACGGCGGCCAGGCCCACGCTGATCGTGTCGGCCGCAGCCTCTCTGCACGCGGCCTTCACGAAGTACGGCGGTCAGTTCCCGCTCGCCAAGAGCCAGTTCTCGTTCGCCGGCTCGGACATGCTGGCCGCCCAGATCGAGCAGGGCGCCCGGCCCGACGTGTTCGCCTCGGCCAACGCCAAGTTGCCCGATGCCCTGTACGCCCAAGGCCTGGTCGGCAAGCCGGTCACGTTTGCCGCCAACCGGCTCGTGCTCGCCGTGCCGGCGAGCTCGAAGATCACCAGCCTCGCCGGGGTCCAGAAGCCGGGCGTGACGTTGGTCATCGGCTCGGCGAGCGTGCCGATTGGCATCTACACCCGCAAGGTGCTGGCCAAGCTCGGTTCGGCCCAGAGCGCCAAGATCCTGGCCAACGTGCGCTCCAACGAACCCGATGTGAGCAGCATCGTCGGCAAGCTCACCCAGGGCGCCGCCGACGCGGGCTTCACCTACGTGACCGACGTCAAGGCGACGGGTGGAAAGCTCAAGGCGATTGCGCTCCCCGCCTCGCTGCAGCCGGTCGTCGCCTACGGGGTGGCTGTTGTCAAGAGCTCCGCTCACCAGGCTCAGGCGGACAAGTTCATCGCTGGCCTGCTGAGTGGCGCGGGCCAGACTGACCTGACGCAGGCCGGGTTCCTGGCGCCACCGGCCACGTGACCCGGCGGGCATGGTTTCCTCTTCTCCTGGCGATCGCGCTGGCGATCACGCTGGGCTTCCTGGTCCTGCCGCTGGTCGCGGTGTTCACCAACGTCCCGCCCGGCCGGCTGCTCTCCAGCCTCGGTGACCCCTCGTCGCAGGCAGCCCTGAAGCTGAGTCTGGAAACGACCCTGATCGCGCTGGTCGTGATCGTAGTGGTCGGCACCCCAGCGGCCTACCTGCTCGCCACCCGCTCCTTCCGTGGCAAGGCGGTGATCGTCACCCTGGTCGAGCTGCCGCTGGTCATGCCCCCGGCGGTGGCGGGCCTCGCCTTGCTCGCGGCTCTGGGGCCAGAGGGGATACTGGGAGGCGTGCTCGGCGGCGCCGGAATCCATCTCGTGTTCGCAACCGCCGGCGTCGTGGTCGCGCTCGTGTTCGTGTCCGCCCCGTTCTACATCCGCCAGGCTCAGACTTCGTTCCAGGCCGTGGATCCGCGGCTGATCGACGCGTCGCGGACGCTCGGCTCCGGCGAAGCAGCCGCGTTTTTCCGCATCGCGGCCCCAGTCGCCCTCCCCGGCCTGGTGGCCGGCCTGGCGCTGGCCTGGGGGCGGGCGCTGGGCGAGTTCGGGGCGACGTTGATGTTCGCCGGCTCGCTGACCGGGATCACGCAGACCGCGACGCTGGCCATTTACAACGAGTTCTCGAGCAACTTCACGGGCGCGTTGGCCCTCGGCGCCGTGCTCGTGGCCATCTCGGCCGGACTGCTGCTCGCCGTCAAGCTGATTCCCGGCGCGGACTCGCTAGGCCGTGCTCCGCGCTGAGCTCGCCCACCGCGTCGGGTCACTTTCGCTCGAACTCGCCTTCACTGTCCCGGCCGGTCGCTGCCTGGCCCTGGCCGGCCCGTCGGGAGCGGGGAAGACCACCGCGCTTCGGCTCATCGCAGGGACCGTGCGCCCTGATTGGGGGCGCATCGAGCGCGACGGGCGGGTATGGGTCGACACCGAGCGCTCGGTCTGGACCGGCCCGGAGGAACGGCGCTGCGGCTACGTGTTTCAGGACTACGCACTCTTTCCCCATCTCAGCGCGTGGCGCAACGTCGCCTACGGGCTGCGCCGCCGCCCGCGGGCTCAGCGGCGCGACGTCGCCTTGGAGCTCCTTGACCGTTTTGGTCTTGCCGATCGTGCCCACGCCCGTCCCGCGGCCCTGTCGGGCGGTGAGCGGCAGCGGGTCGCGCTCGCGCGCGCCCTGGCGCCAGAGCCGACGACGCTGCTGCTCGACGAGCCTCTCTCGGCGCTTGACCCACGCGCGCGGACCGGGGCCAGCCGGGAGCTGGGCGAGATCCTGCGCACGCTGGAGATCCCGTCCGTGCTCGTCACCCACGACTTCAATGAGGCCGCCCTGCTCGGCGACGAGGTGGGGGTGATCGACGCCGGGACGATCATCCAGCAGGGCACCGCCAGCGAGCTCGCCGCCGCCCCGGCCTCAGCCTTCGTAGCCGATTTCACCGGGGCCGTCGTCCTCACCGGCCGGGTGGTGCCGGCCTCGGGCGAGTTGACCCTGGTCGACCTCGACGGCGGCGGCTGCGCGCTGAGCACCGACCAGGGCCACGGGCGGGTCGCGCTCAGTGTTTTTCCCTGGGAGATCACCCTGCGTCCCGGAGGTGCCCGAGTCGAGGACTCCGCGCAGAACGCCGTGGCGGCCCGAGTTGTGTCAGTGACCGCGGTCGGCAATCGCGTCCGCGTCGGCCTCTCGGGCGGTCAGCCCCTAGTGGCCGAGGTGACGGGCAAGGCGGCCACCGACCTCGGGCTGGCCGTCGGCGCGGAGGTGGTCGCGAGCTGGAAGGCGACCGCGACTCGGCTGGTCAGCCTCTAACGGACCCGGGGTCCACGCGCCGCACCGACACGCGTTGGCGGGCTTACGACCACCGGCAATCGAGCCGCGGCGGCTTGCGGAAGATCAAGCCACGGATCTCGGGCGGGGGCCCGGACGCCAGGCGCAGGCGGGGAAGCCGCGCCAGCACGGTGGCGAGCCCGACCCGGGTTTCGAGCCGGGCCAGGTGCACGCCAATACAGACGTGGGGGCCCTGGGCGAAGGCAAGGTGACGGCGGGGCGGGCGATCGAGGCGAAACTCGTCCGGGGCGACGAACAGAGCCGGATCCCGGTTGGCGGCGGCCAGGGACAGGCGCACGAGTTGGCCGCGGATGATGCGTGCGCCGCCGAGCGTGACTTCGGCCGTGGCGTAGCGGTCCAGCACCGCGGCGGCGGGCTCGAGTCGTAGCGACTCCTCGATCGCCGCCTCCAGCGCCTCGGGTTCGCGGCGGACGCGAGCCAACTCGGTGGGCCGCTGCAGCAGCATCAACAGCGCGTTGGCGATCATCGCCTCGCTCGTCTCGATTCCGCCGAACAGGAGAACCGCGGCTCCCGACGCGATCTCGGACGGCGTCAGCGCCGAGTTGGCGGCAGCGTCGGCGAGCAACGAGTCCGGGCCGCCCTCGCTGATCGAGCCCTCCAGCCGCTGGGCGAGCTGCGCGTAGGCGTCCGTGCCGGCCTGGGTCGGATTCCCGCCTCCCACGCTCATCTCGTTCACGGACGTGACGATCGCGTCGTACCAGCTCAGCAGGGCCGGAATCTCGTCCCGCTGTAGCCCGAGCGCTCGGGCCACCACGGCCGTCGAGAGCGGCCCCGCGAAGCCGCGGCGCAGCTCGCCGCCGCCCGCGGGCTCGAGCTCGTCGAGCAGCCGTCGCGACTCATTGCTCGCCACCGCTGCGAAGCGCTCGCGCACGGCGCCCGGGCGGAAGGGAGCCAGGAACGGAGCCCGGTGTTGGGTGTGCTCGGGCCCGTCGAGGCTGAGCATGCTGGGGCCGATCACCCGCGCGGTCGTGAAGCCCGGATTGTCGACGGTGAAGGTGGCGGGGTCGCGCAGCGCGGCCAGCACCAGGTCATGGCGGGTGACCAGCCAGCCATCCAGGCTCGGTAGCCACGAGACCGGTTCCTGCTCGCGCAGCCGCGCGAGCAGCGGGTGGGGCTCGCGGTCGAGCTCGTCGAGGGTGACCTCGGCGCCAAGGGCAGAATTGGCCATGGGGACTCATTCTGACGGCGGCGGCTGGCAACCGAGCTCGATCAGATGGCGCAGGAAGGCCGAGCGGTCGCGGTCGGGATCAAACGGATCGAGCCCTTCTCGGAGCAGCGCGGCCACACGCTCGAGGTCAAGCAGCAGGGCGAGCTTGCCCGGGGGGTCGTCCCACTCCCCCGAGTCGTAGCGATCGATCCAAGCGGCCAGCGCCGCCAGCGTCTCGAGCTGCACGTCGTCCTCCCACCAGCCCGCGCGGATCGACAGCCGGTAGCGCTCGCGCAGCGCGCAGACGTCGCCCCACAGGCGTTCGAACCACAGCCACCGCTCCCGCGGGTACAGACTGCGCCAGCCCAGTGGCCAGCGTGGTCCGGCGTCGTCCTCCCAGGCGTCGGGCTCCTCGGGCGGCTCGTCAGGATTGCGCCAGCTCATGGCGCCGCCAGCCGTCGCAGGCGGCGATCGCTGAACCACATGCGCAGAGCGATCTCGGCCGGCGGCAGCCGACCGTACAGGAGCAGGGCGTGGCGCTCGGGCATCTGGCGCAGGGCTTCGGCGGCCAGCAGTGGTCGCCGCCGCCGCGAGCTCGTCCGCGTCCCACCGCCCGATCCGGCGCCCGTTGTCCGGGAGGTGTCGCGTACCTCCTCCTCTCCGACCAGATCAGCAAAGTAGCGCAGGGTGTCGAGGTCGGCGACGCCCGGCAGCAGCATCCGCGCGCGGTGACTGTTGACGACCGTCTCGGCCTGCCGGCCATAGCGGCTGCGGGCCTGGGCGAGGTCGTGGAAGATCGAGACCAGCTGGATGTTGTGGCTGGGCGCGGTGGAGGCGATCTCGGCCAGGTTGGGGAGCGGCGCCACATTCCCGGCCTCGTCGAGACAGAGCAGGAGCGGGAGTTCGAGTCGGCCGCCGGCCAGAGTGGCGCGTTCGTAGGCGCGATCGACGATCTCCGACAGGAGGGCCAGAAAGATCGGGCGCAGCAGTTTGGACGCCTTGGCGTCCCCGATCAGATACAGCGTCCCGGGTCCATCGAGCAGGGCGTCGGCGTCTATCTCGGCGCCCCGCGCCGAGTCAAGCACCCGCCGGAATCGGTAGGCGCGCAACAGGCCCTGGGCGGTGGCCTCGATCGAGGTCCGGGTCCGGTCGGCCTGGGCCTCGAAGGCGCGGAGCGCGTCGTAGGCCGCGTGGGCCGCCTCGGTCTGTGCCTCATCGGTCGCCAAGCCGGTCAGCGCAGCGAGCGCGGCGTCGAGCTCCCGGCCGCCCTGGCCATAGGTCCAGCGCACCACCGCGTCCATGTCCAGCCCCGAGGCCGCCGCGATGTAGAGCAGGGGCGCCAGCCGCTGCTCCGCCGCTACCGCCCAGAAGTCACCCCCCTCGACGCCCCGCTGGTCGAGCTCGCCCGCCGCGGCCAGCCGCCACGCCGTCTCGAGCGCCCCATCCCAGGTCCCCGAGGCCCGCAGGGGCGACCAGGTCTGGGACGGCATCCCCGACAGCGAGAAGGGATCGAAGATCTGCACGGTCCCGAGCGCTCGGCGCCGATCGGCCGTGCAGGCGAGCAGATCGGTCTTGATCGACGAGGCGACCGCGGGGCCCTCCCACTCGAGCAGTGCCGGCACCGCCAGGCCGGCTGACTTGCCCGACTGCGGCGGACCGAAGGCGACCAGCGCATGGCGGGCCTCGGCGTACAGCAGGCGGCCGCGGTGGCGACCCAGGGTGAGCCGGCCCGCCTCCGCGCCGCCGCGGCGCAGAGCGGCGAGGTCGGTTGCGCCCGCCCAGCGGGCCCCCGCCCGCGAGCCGCCCAGCCACCCCAGCAAAGCGACCCGCCTGGCCAGAAGCACGCCCCCGGCTCCGCCGGCGATGAGCACGGCCAGCGCGGCGTAGAAGCCGGGTGTGCTCGGCAAC
>JBOGYN010000484.1:0-2352 GCA_050696855.1 Solirubrobacteraceae bacterium
GGATCTTGACCGCGGTGGGGGTCGTGACGTGGACGGACGGGTTGGACGCATAGGAGGCCTGGTCGCGAGAGGCGCTCCACCAGCCCATCGGGTCGGTCGCCCGCCGGCGCGCCGCCGGCGCCGACGATCAGTGCGGCGCCGACCGCGGCGAGACGCCGTGCCGGTCGCGTGGTCAGACGGCCGCGCAGGCGCGCGAGCGGCGACGGGGACGCATCGGTGGGCAGGAGTCGGCGAGGATCTGCTCGGGCGTGGCTCGCGCGGCGGGGGAGTACCCGCGGCGCGGGTCGAGCTCGGCCGGGTTGGCGTCACGGATGCGGGTGATCACGTCGTGGGATCGGTGGGCGCGGTGTCGGTCATCGGGTGGTCTCGGATAGGTGGGTGGATGGGACGGGGGAGTCGAGGATCTGCTCGAGCCGGCGGCGGGCGCGGTGGAGCCGGACGGAGAACACGGGTGGGCTGCAGCCGAACACGCGAGCGGCGTCGGCGACGGTGAGCTCCTCCCAGGCGATCAGCGCGAGCACCTCACGATCGCCGGGGTGCAGCCGCTCCCACGCCTGCCACAGCCGGGGATCGCCGGTTCCGGCGTCCGCTTGTGCCGGCGCTCGCTCGCGTTCGAGCGCGTTCCGCGCTTGACGGCGTCGGCCGGTCGCGGTGTGGTGGCGAAGGGTGACGTTGCGCGCGACGCCGTAGAGCCACGGCAGGGCTCCGCGGGGATCGCGTCGTAGCGCCGCCACGCCACCAGGAATGTCTCGGCCGCGATCTCGTCAGCGGCGTCGACGCCGGCCGGCGCGCGGGTACGTGTTCAGGGGGTCTGAGCAGGGATTTCGGACTCGCGGGCGTAGTTATGGAAAGTGGCCGCCGATGAGGAGCTTGTCGAGCTGAGAGCGCAGAACGCGCTGTTGCGCGAGGAGAACGCGACGCTGCGGGAGCGAGTCGAGGAGCTGGAGCGCCAGGTGAATCGCAGCTCGCGTAACTCGTCGCAGCCGCCGTCCTCAGATCCGCCGAAGTCGCGGGCGGAGCGCCGCCGGGAGGCGCGCGAGAAGCTCAAGGAACTCTCCAAGCGCAAGGCGGGCGGCCAGCCCGGGCATGAAGGCAAGCACCGAGAGATGGTCGGGCCCGAGCGGGTGGATCGGCGTTCAGCGCATTTGCCGGATGCGTGCTCGTGCGGGCACGGCTTTGATGGCAGCGAAGAGCGCGTTGACGATCCGGTGGTCCATCAGCAGTGGGAGCTGCCGGCGGTCCGCCCGTTGGTGTTTGAGTATGAGCTGCTGCGATTGCGCTGCCCGGGCTGCGGCAAGCCCCGGCTGGCTGATCTGCCCGCGGGCGTGTCGTGGTCAGCGTTCTCAGCGCGGCTTGAGGCGCACATCGCGACGCTGGCCGGCGTGCATCGCCTGTCGCGCCGGCAAGTCAGGCAGGTCGTCCAAGAGATGTTCAACATCCCGATCTCGGTCGGCGCGGTCGACGCGGCGATCATGCGCATGTCTCAGATCCTGGCTGACCCGTGGGAGAAGCTACGCGAGTACATCCACCACGCGCAGCTGGTCCATGCCGATGAGACCAGCTGGCGCCTGGCCGGCGCCCAGCAGTACCTGTGGCTGGCCAGCACCGCGCTGGCGGCGTGCTTTCGGATCGATCCGCACCGCTCAACCGCCGCAGCCAAGGAGCTCTTGGGCGAGCAGTTCGGCGGGTTCGTGGTCTCAGACCGCTACGCCGGCTATCACTTCCTCGATGTCCTCCAACAGCAATTGTGTTGGTGTCACTGCATCCGCCAGCTGGTTGAGATCTCCGAGCGCCAAGGCGCTCCGGGCAAGCTCGGCAAACGGCTGGTCGGGGCCGCGCGCGAGGTGATCAAGACCCACCACGCCTACCTCGATGATGGCCATGATCTGGACTGGCTGCGCGAAAAGCTCACACCATTGCGCCAACAGATCAAAGCGCTGCTGGAGCAGGGCGCCCGCGGCCACCACGAGCGCACCGCGAACTTCTGCTCCGGGCTACTTGACGAGTACGACGCGCTATGGACCTTCTGCGACGTCACCGACATTCAGATACCGGTCACCAACAACGCCGCAGAAAGAGCCCTCAGACACGGGGTCCTGATGCGTCGCATCCAGGGCGGCACCCAGTCAGACCAAGGCAACCGCTGGGTCGAACGGATCCTCTCAATCCGCGAAACGCTACGCCTGCAAGACCAGCCCGTGCTCGACTACCTCATCAAAGCGGCAACCGCCGCTCACCACGGCCAGCCCCCACCATCACTCCTTCCATCCGGGCCCTGACCCACGGCTACGCCGTCAACGCAGGCGGCGACCCCCTGAACGGGTACCCTTCTGGCGGTTCAGCGAGCAGAGA
>JBOGYN010000485.1:0-4424 GCA_050696855.1 Solirubrobacteraceae bacterium
GTCCAGTACGAGCCAGCACAGCAGTGCCGTCGCGGTGGTTACGTTGGTATTGAGCACGGCAGCGCCGGCGTCGGCGTTCGCAAAGTACGGATCGCCGCCGTTGAAGCCGTTCCACCCCAGCCACAGCAGGCCCGCCCCGATCGCGACCATGGCCACGTTGTTGGGCGCGTCGATCTCGCGATCGCGCTGGAGTCTTGGTCCGATCACCGCCGCGGCCACGAAGCCCGAGACTCCGGCCGAGAGGTGGATCACGTAACCACCGGAGTAGTCGATCGCGCCGTGCTGGGCGAAGAAGCCGCCGCCCCAGATGCAGAACGCATCGACCGTGTAGACGATCGAAGACCACAGGGCCACGAACGGGATCCAGGCCTTGAAGTTGATCCGTCCCAGCACCGAACCGAGCATCAGGATCGGCGTGATCCCCGCGAAGACGAACTGGAAGTAGACCAGCGTCGCCTGCGGGAATCGGAAGCTCGGGCCGGTGGTGATCAACGGTATGACCGCCTGACCCTGCTCGGCCGAATGGCTGAGCACGGTCCCCGGCTTACCGATGAAGTTGCCGAAGAAGCCCGAGTGCGAAAGGCCCGTGAACGGAGAGCCAAAGCCCATTTTGAAGGCCCAGAGCACCCACACGATGAGCACCACGGCGAAGGCCGCGAAGGTCAGCATCATGCTGTTGATCGACCAGCGCTTTTGCATGACGCCGCCGTAGAGCACGACGAGTCCGGGCACGCTCATCAGTCCGACCAGCGTTGCCGCGGTCATCTGCCACGCGTTGTCTCCGGGGCTGAGCCACGATGGGTATGGCAGCCACATTTGGCTTTCTCCTTTTGTCCTCGGGGACGGGGAAGCAACGAACTCCGCTGACGTGGCAGCGGTCAGCCCAGACGGGCAACTCCTACGGCTGTGAGTCTGGCTTTATCCGCGCGCCCCACCCATGGCCTCGCGTCCAGCAAACGTGAGGGTTGCCTGGACATAGGGATAAA
The DNA here is from genome assembly GCA_050696855.1 of Solirubrobacteraceae bacterium. Taxonomy (GTDB): domain Bacteria; phylum Actinomycetota; class Thermoleophilia; order Solirubrobacterales; family Solirubrobacteraceae; genus Palsa-465. Next base: position 987 of record JBOGYN010000485.1, read on the forward strand.
CGCACCCCGCTAACTCCGGGAAACGTCCGCGACGGCGACGAATCGAATCCGGCGAGAGCTCTGCTCAGAGCGCGAGCGGGGTCTCGCGCGCCAGCACGAGAACCGAGCTGCGGGCCGAGTCGAGCTTGGTCCGGGTCGCCCCGCTGAGGGCGATCCGGCCCGGGCCGGCGCTTGGAGCCGAGCCGACCACGATCAGGTCGGCGCCCGGGTCCTCTCCCGCCGAGACGGTGGCCCCCAGAGCCTCGGCCAGGGCGGCCGCCGTCTCCTCAGGGGCACTGTCGTCTGCCGATGGCGCAACCGAGATCGTCTTGATCACGCCATCGCCGGTGGTGCGCAGGCCCGCGCGGGCCACCGCTACCGCCACCGTGCCGCCGGAGAAGAGATGTTGTGCGGCACCCCCGGGCTCGACCTGACCCGGCGAAGTGCGGTAATCCGAGCCGAACACGATCAGCGCCGCGTCCTGCTCGGCGGCCAGCCGGGCGAGACCGGCGCCGGTCGAGGGATCGATCACGACGTGCCGGCCGACCGCGGGGTCGTTCAACCACACCGCGCCCAGCTCGAGCCGGCGTTCGGCGTCGTGCTGGGCGATCTCTTCGCGCGCGGGATCGTACTCGCGCGCGTGGCGTACATAGGCGAGCGAGATCGGCAGCGACCCGGTACTGAGCATCCGGCCCAGCGCCAGGGCGTCGTCGTCGTTGGCGGTCCCGTCGTAGGACACGATCACGCTGATGGCCATGCGGGCATCGTCTGTTACCGCCACCGATCCGGCATTGGCCACGTGGACAAGGATCGCGGTCAGCGGATGTCCAGGCGGCGGCGGACCGGAGGGGACTGGCCGGTATGCGACGATCGCCGGTGTGGAGAGTGCACGTTGCGCCTAGCCAAGGCGGTCATCTGGCTGCCGGTCCTGGCGCTGTTGCACATCCATCTCCACCACCACTTTCACGGCCCCGAGGTGGACTACCTCGGCGTCGCGGCCGGAGCGGCGGCCAGCTGGGTGGGAGTGCCGGGCCCGGGCGAGCCGCTGCTGGTCGCCGCCGGCGTCCTGGCTGCCCAGCACAAGCTGGACATCGGCTCGGTCATCTTCGTCGCCTGGGCGGGAGCGACCGCCGGGGGAATCGGCGGCTGGCTGGTGGGACGGGGGGCGGGACGCGCGCTGATCACCGCCCCCGGGCCGCTGCACCGGACCCGGCTCCAGGCCGTGCAGCGCGGCGAGCGCGTGTTCGCGCGCTATCCGGTGATCGCGATCGTGCTCACCCCGTCCTGGATCGCGGGCATCAACAACGTCAAAGGTCGCATCTATCACCCCACCAACGCCGCCTCGGCGGCCCTCTGGGCGGCCGGGATCGGCTTCGGCGCCTACCTGGTGGGACCCACCGTCGTCGATGCCGTCGGCGATCTGGGAACGGTGTTGGCGGTGATCCTGGTGATCGCCGTCGTGGGTCTGGTCGGCGCCGAGGTCCGCCGCCGGCGGCGCCGGCCTCGCGATGAGGCGCCGCCTACAGTCCGGTCTGAGACCAGTTGACAGTCAGCTCGGGGGGAGCGGGCGCGCCGATGTTCAGCTGGATCAACGCGTGCGGGAGCAGCGGGATGTCGCGCAGGCGCTTGTTCCAGGGGTGGCCGTCGATGAAGGCGCTGATCTTGCCGTGCACGCTGCCGACCTGGGTGGTGGTCAGCGGCTGGTGCCACTCGTCGAAGAAGTTGCCCAGCGTGTAGACGCGCTGGGTCGGGGATTCGATGTGAATCACGCCGTCGGAGGTGTGGGTGTGCAACCAGTAGATGCACTGGCCGCCCGCGGCCACGGGCCCCTGGCTGGTCTGCTGGGCACTCGAGCCAGGGATTCCAATTCCGGCCGGCAGCGCGTACAGCCGACCCGAGACGAATACGGCCAGATGGGCATGGATGTGGTAGGCGAGCTGCTCGGTGGCGCCGCAGCGGATGCCGTCCACGGTGGCGGTTTGTGTGGAGCTGGCGGGGGCGATCTCGGGCCCGGATTCGATCGGGATCCCCTCGTAGCTGAGTTGACCGGAGCTCGTGGTGGCGGCACTGGTCCCCGCCGACGAGCTGGTGGTCACGGCCGACGAGGTGCTCGTCGCGTGGGTGGACGAGGAACTCGAGCTGCCGCCGCAGGCGGCCAGGGCCAGCGCGCTCAGGCCGGTGGCCAGCAGGAAGTTCAAGCGTGATCGCATCGGCGCAACCGTAGCTTGATCGGCCCGCGTAAGAGATTGATAGGTTGACGGCTGAGATGAGCGAGGAGGCCCCCTTGGGCGGTTTGCCCATGACCACGGCGCTGGAGATCCCCGGCGTTCGCGTCCGCGAGAATCTCGGCGTCTGCTATGGCCTGGTGGTGCGCAGCATGGGCTTCACCGGCGGCGTCACGGCCTCCTTCAAGGCGTTGCGACGGGGCGAGATCACCGAGTACACCCAGCTGCTGGAGGACTCGCGCCGCCACGCCATCGATCGGATGGTTGACAACGCCCGGCTGCTCGACGCCGATGCCATCATCGCCGTCCGCTTTGACTCCTCGGAGATCGGCCAGCAGTTCACCGAGATCGTGGCCTACGGGACCGCCGTGAGAGTCGAGCCGGCCACTTAGGGCGTGCTGCTCAGCGATTCTGACCGCGAGCGGTTCTTCGAGCGGCTCAACCGCCACGCCGGGGCCGGCACGCTGGACCTCGCCGAGCTCGAGCGCCGGGTGGAGGCGATCGTCACCGCTTCGACCCGTGAGGCCGCACTGGCGGTGATGGCCGATCTACCGGCGCTCGCAGACGAGGCGCCGTCGCCACCCGCCCGCGCTCGCGGACGCCGCGGTCACGGCCAATCCGACCAGCCCGACGCCGATTGGCGGCCGACCGCCGAGCGGTTCCGCGACCCCCGTAGCAACCGGGTCATGCGGGTGTACGAGGATGCCGCCGGCGGTCGCCATTACGTCCCCGACGGCTGACCCGCCGCGGCCGGACTCCAGCCTGCGTTCAGCCGCGTCCGCCTCCGAGCAGGCGCAGCATCAGCAGGAAGACGTTGAAGATGTCCAGGAAGATCCCGGCCGCGATCGGCACCGCGCTGGCCATGTTGGCCCGGCGCAGACGGTTGAAGTCAAAGATCGTGAAGCCACCGAAGATGACCAGCCCGAGCACGCCGTAGATCACGTTGCCGCCCGGAATCGAGACGAACAGGAGCACGATCCCGAACACGATCAGCGCGATCAGGGCCCAGAACAGGGTCCGTCCCCACGACGAAAGATCGCGGCGGGTGGCGTAGCCGTACGCGCCGAGTCCGGCCGTGAAGCCCGCAGTCGCGCCGGCCGATTGCCAGAGCACGGCGGGATCGCTCTTGGCGTACACGGCGAGCACCGGGCCGACCGCCATTCCGAGCAGCAGCCCGAGCGCGAACAGCAGCCCGGTGGCGAGCTGCTCGCGGCCCCGGGCAGCCGCGAACTGC
>JBOGYN010000486.1:0-6843 GCA_050696855.1 Solirubrobacteraceae bacterium
TGGAGCTGGCGATCTTCATGCGCGCCCTCCACCATGTACCCGTCGCGCGTCACCCCTAGGCGCTGATTGAGTGCCATCGGGTACTGCGTCCGGGCGGATTGCTGTACGTCGCCGAGCCCCTGCCGGAGGGTGACTTCTTCGCGCTCAGCAGCCTGGTGGAGGACGAGCGTGAGGTTCGGGCCGCCGCGCAGCTCACGTTGGACGTGGCTCCGCGATTCGGGCTTGACCGGGTCCGCACTGTCGAGTACGAAGTCGAGACCGAGATCCCCGATCCCGCGGCCCTGCGCCGGCGAATCGTCGACGTGGATCCCGACCGTGCCCCGGTGTTCGACCGCCGCGCCGACGAGATCGCGGTCGCCTTTTCGAGGCTCGGCGAGCCCGGGGCACTCGGAGGACGGCGCTTTCGCCAGCCGATGCGGGCCGACGTGCTGATTCGCCGCGCCGACTGAGATCGCGAACCCGGCTCCCTCAGGCGCCAAGGTCGACAAGCCGTGGGCTAACGACAAATGCCACCGGCACCCCGTGAGGGGTGAGCGGCGGGCTGGTGTACCTTGCAGGCGGTGAGAGACAACCAACGCCCGGCCGACCGGGTCCTGGTGCTGTTCGGAGCCACCGGTGACCTCGCCGCCCGCAAGTTGTTCCCCGGGTTTTTCCGGCTCTACCGGGAGGGTCTGATGCCCGAGCAGTTTCGGATCATCGGCTCGGGACGGCACTCACCCGGCAGCGACGACGAGTTCCGAACCCACGTCCGCGAGGCGCTCGAGCAGCACGGGGAGTGCGATCCGGACAAAGGGTGGGACGAGTTCGCCAGCCGCCTGAGCTTCGTCGCCTCGAGCGCCGATGACGGCGCCGATCTGGGCCATGCGGTAACCGACGCCGAGGCCGAGATCGACGCCTCGGGCGAGCGACTGGTGTATCTGTCGGTACCCCCCCGGGTCACGCAGGACATGGTGCGGATGCTCGGCCGCACCGGCCTGGCCGAGAACTGCTCACTGGTTGTCGAGAAGCCCTTCGGCCACGACTACGAGAGCGCGCGCGAGCTCAACGCGACCCTGCACGAGTTCCTGGCCGAGGACTCGATCTACCGCATCGACCACTTCCTCGGCAAGGAGGCGGCCCAGAACATCCTCGCGCTGCGCTTCGCCAACGGGATGTTCGAGCCGATCTGGAACCGCGACCACATCTCGTACGTGCAGATCGACGTCCCCGAGGCGATCGACATCCAGGGCCGGGCCGGTTTCTATGAGGAGACGGGTGCCTTCCGGGACATGATCGTCACCCACCTGCTCCAGATCCTCGGGATCGTCGCCCTCGAGCCCCCATCGCGGATCGATGCCGAGGCGTTGCACCTCGAGCGGACCAAGCTGTTTGACTCGGTGCGGCCGATCGACCCCGAGCGCGTGGTGTTCGGCCAGTACGAGGGCTACCGCGACGTGCCCGATGTCGCCGACGACTCCGAGGTCGAGACCTTCGCCGCGCTGGAGGTGAGGGTCGACACCTGGCGTTGGAGCGGAGTGCCGTTCTATCTGCGGACTGGCAAGGCGATGGCCGAGGGCCGGCGCACGGTGACGATCGGCTTCACAGAGGCGCCCCTTCGGATCTTTCCCCACCAGCCCGACGAGAGCTTCGTGCGTCCCAGCGAGCTGGTCTTCGAGCTGTCCGAGGATCCCCAGGTACGGATCGAGGTGATGGCCAAGATCCCGGGACCGGTCATCGATCTCGGTCGCGCCGCGCTCACGCTCGACGTCGAGGCGGCCTTCGACGGTGCCGACGGACTCGAGGCCTATGAGCGCCTCCTGCACGACGTGATGCTGCGCGAGCGCTTGCTCTTCACCCGCAGCGAGCAGATCGAACGCCTCTGGCAGGTGTGCGCGCCGGTGCTCGACGCTCGGCCCGAGCTTCAGTCCTATGCCGAGGGCTCCTGGGGGCCCGAGCCGGCGCTGGCGCTGCCCGTCGCGCCCGGGTGGCGCCTGCCCGACGCCAAGACGCCATGACGCCCTCATTTCTCATGGTCTGCCGCAGTGCCGCCATCGCGGGCGCGCCCACGGGCTGGGCCAGCGCCACGCTGCGCGACGGAGAGGTCGCGCTGCTCGTCGACGAGGGCGGGTTGGAGGCCGTCAACGCCGCCGCGCGCGCCCTGGGCCAGCTCGCCGTCTCCGTGGTCCGTCGTGAGGTCGACCCCGAGGCCCAGGAGCAGACTGTGATCGAGTTCGCGGGCTCGCTACCCCTGATTTGGATCACGGATGAGTTCTCTGAGCACGCCCGGAGCTGGGCGCACGACCGGGGTGCGATGACGCTGCTGATCTCCGCCCAAGGCGTCCTCTCTGAGGAGGAGCGGACGCGGATCGGGCGGTTCGTAACCCTGCTTGCGCCCCAGACCGACTGACGGCGCTCGGGCCGCGAGCTGGCGCTCAGCCCGAGAGGAGCTGCGCAAGCTCGCGGCGATCTTCGTCGGTGGGCGTCCAGGCGGGCGCCGCGGCGTTGAGCTGGATCTGCTCGGGCTTGGTCGCCCCGGCGATCACCGAGGAGACGACCTCGCGAGCCAGCAGCGCTCCGATCGCCACGACCACGAGCGTCACGTCCCGCGCGTCGGCGAAGGCCTCCAGCGACTCGACCTGAGCGAACTGGCGGTCTGAGGCGATCTGGTTGCGCCCCGACATCCGGGCGCCGCTCGGCCCCGGCTCGCCGCGGCGGTACTTGCCGGTGAGCAGCCCCGAGGCGAGTGGAAAGAAGGGGACGAATCCGATCCCGAGTCGCTCGCAAGCCGGGAGTACCTCGCTCTCGGCGTCGCGGACGAGCAGGCTGTACTCGTTCTGCACGGCGGTGAAACGGGTCACGCCCTGGTCGCGGGCGACCGTGTCGGCCTCTTCGAGCTGGGCGGCACTGAAGTTGGAAGCTCCGATCGCCCGGACCTTGCCGGCGGTCACGAGCTCGTGCAGGGCGCCGAGCGTCTCGGCGATCGGGGTAACGCCGTCGGGCTGGTGATACCAGTAGTAGTCGATCACGTCGCTGCGCAACCGCCGGAGCGAGGCCTCGACGGCCTGGGCGATGTAGTCGCGAGATCCGCGGGGACCGCCGCCGTCGCCCATGTCCATGCCGAACTTGGTGGCCAGCACGATCTGGTCGCGGCGACCGGCGAGGACCTCACCCAGGAAAGTCTCGCTGTCGCCCGAGCCGTAGATGTCGGCGGTGTCAAAAAACGTGATGCCCTGGTCGATCGCCGCGTCGACCACCCGGCGAGTGCCGGCCACGTCGAGTCGCCGGCCGAAGTTGTTACAGCCCAGTCCGACGATGGAGACCTGCAGGCCGCTGTCGCCGAGCGGCCGATGGGGGAGGGTAGGCATTCGCCTGGATATAGCAGCCGCGATCGCCGCTCAGACGGGCTTGCCGAGGATCTGGCCGCGCCAGCCGCGCAGATCGAAGCAACCCTGGCGCGTGAAGCCCTGGTTCTCGTAGAAACGGACCAGGTGAGGCGACCCTGACCAGCAGTCCACCCGGATCATCTGCACAGACCGGTCCTGGGCGATCTCGGTGGCCAGTTCGAGCAGCCGCGCGCCGATCCGGTTGCCGGCCAGCCGACGGGTGCTGAGGAGCAGCGCGACGTAGAGCTCGGGCACCGGACTCCCGGGCACGTACGGGGGACTCGAACCGACGGCCAGGACGCCGACTGTCTCGCCCGCGTGCTCAGCGATGTGGACGTCGTTGTCGCGCAGCGTGTGTTGCACCAGCGCGGACATGTCGGGCCGGGCCGAGAACGGCTCCTCGCCCCATTGGCCCGCCAGCCCGCGTTCCACAAGCCACTCGACCGACTCGTCAAACAGGCCCAGCACAGTCGCCGCATCGGCGACGCCCCCCTGCCGGAGCGAAAGCTCGATCACCGCACCAGTTTTAGCGCCATCAGCCCGGGACTGCCTGTACGTAGGATGACCGGCATGAGCCTGGCCAGTCAGATCCTCGGCCGGCGCATGCGCCTGATCGAGCCGCAGACCCTCGACGTGACCTGCGAGCGCGATCTGCGCGTGCCAGTCGACGACGGCGCAGCGCTGCTCACCGACCGCTGGGTGGCGACGACGTCGGCGTCGCACCCGCAACCGACCGTACTCGTCCGGTCGCCCTACGGCCGGCGGAGTTTCGTAGGGCTCATGTTCGGGCGTCTACTCGCCGAGCGCGGGCTCCAGGTCGTGGTCCAGAGCGTGCGCGGGACGTTCGGTTCGGAAGGCAGCTTCGCCCCCTTCGATGAGCGCGCAGACGGACTCGCCACCTTGCGCTGGATACGCACGCAGCCTTGGCATAGGGATCGGATCGGGACGATCGGCCCGAGCTACCTGGGCCTCGTGCAATGGGCGCTGGCGGCTGACGCCGGGGAGGATCTGGCCGCCCTCGCGATCCAGGTCAGCGCGTCGCAGTTCCACGGCCAGACCTTTGCCGGCGGCGCCATCTCGCTGGAGACGGCCGCTTCGTGGATGGCGTTGATCGAGGCCCAGGAGGGCCGCGCCGCTCCGCTGGCCATCAGCCGGGGGCTGCGGCGGCTGGCGGCGACGATGGCCGAGCTGCCCCTCGGTGACCTTGACGAGCGTGCCACCGGGGCGCCGGTGGCGTGGTACCGGGAGGGGTTTGCCCACCCGGCCCGCGAAGACGCCTACTGGGTGGCCCGGGATTTCTCCGGACGCGTGGCCGAGGTCACGGCCCCTGTTTCCTTCGTGGGCGGCTGGTACGACATCCTGCTGCCCTGGATGCTCGAGGACTTCGCAGCCCTGCAGTCAGCTGGGCGGTCTCCGCAGCTGACCATCGGGCCGTGGGCGCACACGTCGCCGGGGCTGGCGGTCACCGGACACCGAGAGGGGATCGCCTGGTTGCGCTCACACCTGCTCGACGACGATCGGCTGGTTCGCGAGAGCCCGGTGCGGGTGTTGGTCACCGGCGAGCGCTCGGGGGGCGGCTGGCGAGACCTGCCGGCCTGGCCGCCGCCCGGAACCGGCGAACGTCCGCTGTGGCTCGCGCCGGCCGGAAGGCTCGAGTCAAGCGCCCCGACCGCAGACGCCCCCCGTTCGGTGACCGGGGAGCGCTACCGCTATGACCCCACCGATCCAACTCCCTCGCTGGGCGGTCCGGTCCTGCTCTCGCGTGAGCCGGTGCTCGACAACCGCGAGCTCGAGGCGCGGGCCGATGTCCTCAGCTACACCAGCGAGGCCCTGGCCGAGACCGTCGAGGCGATCGGCCCGGCGCGGGTGGAGGTCTGGGTTCGGGCCGACTCCGAGCACTTCGACCTCTTTGCTCGCGTCTGCGATGTCGACCCGGCGGGCGCGTCCTGGAACGTCTGCGACGGACTGGTCCGCGTTGCGCCGGTGGGTTTCGAGCGCGCGTCCGATGGCGGCTGGCGCGTGACCGTCGATCTCTGGCCGCTGGGTCACCGCTTCGCGGCCGGCCACCGGATCCGGCTTCAGGTGTCATCGGGTGCCCATCCCCGCTATGCCCGCAACCCTGGGACCGGCGAGGATCCGGCCACTGCGACCGAGATGCGCGCCGTCAACGTGGAGCTGCTGCACGATCGCGATCACCCCTCGCGGCTGGTGCTACCTCGTGGGCAATAGAGTCCTCGGCGATGGCGACCCCCGAGCTCATCCTCCACGGCCTGGCGCCCTCGCACCCGTGCCTGACCGCCGAGGCGGCGCTGCGCTACAAGGGGTTGGAGTACGAGCGGATCGACTTCAACCCCGGCCAGCACGTCGAGGAGATGCAGCGCATCTACGGCGACGGCAACAGCACCGTGCCGGGGCTGCTGGTCGACGGTGAGCCGGTCCACACTTCACGAGCCATCCTCGCCCGGCTCGAGGAATTGGCTCCCGCCCCGACCCTGTACCCCGAGCCGATCGCCGACGCCGTGCGCGAGGCCGAGCGCTGGGGCGACGAGCAGCTTCAGGACCTGGGGCGCCGGTTGCCCTGGGGGGCGCTGCACTTCCGTCCTGAGGCGCTGGGCACGTTCGGGGGCGGCGCTGCGCTCGATCCCGCCGGGACCGACTTCGCGATCAAGGCGATCCACGCGAGCTGGCGCTATCACAAGCTCACCGCGGCGCGCCTGGCTGACGATCTCGCCGGGCTGCCGGCCAAGCTCGATCACGTCGATCAGCTCGCCAGCGAGGGGATCGTCGGCGGCGAAGCGCCGACGGCGGCTGACCTGCAGATCGCCTCGACGCTGCGGGTCCTGCTCGTCGTCGGTGACCTGCGGCCGCTGCTCGCGCAACGGCCCGCCGAGGCCATTGCGCGACGCTGGTTTCCGGATTACGCCGGGGATGTCCCGGCCGGGGCCTACCCGGCGGGCTGGGTACCGGCGCGCGAGCGCTGACTCTGCCGGCGCCGGCGACGGTTGCCGCTGGTATTGGACCTGCCCGCCCCACCCGGTCCGCGGTGCTCGCGCGGAGGGCGCGCGGATCCCTTGCCCCGGGACGGGGCTCCGTTGCGGGACTGGCCGGCGCCATGGAGCGCGCCACCGAGGCCGTGGTCGATGCTCAGCGCCCCGGCGAGTCGGCTGACGTCGGCTCGCTCGTGGCCTTCAACGAGGGTGATCGCGATTCCGGTGCGCCCGGCCCGGGCGGTGCGCCCGACGCGATGTACATAGCCCTCGTGATCCTCGGGGGGATCGAAGTTGATCACGTGTGAGATCCCGGCCACGTCGATGCCGCGGGCGGCAACGTCGGTGGCGACGAGCGTGTCCACTGACCCGGATTCGAAGCGGCTCAGGGCCGACTCGCGCTGGCGCTGGGACTTGTTGCCGTGCATGGCCACAGCGTCGACGCCGTGGCCGGCGAGGCGCTTGACCAGGCGGTCGGCGCCGCGCTTGGTGCG
>JBOGYN010000487.1:0-7238 GCA_050696855.1 Solirubrobacteraceae bacterium
CAGGGCGGCGATCAGCCCGAGGACGTTCTTGTGTGGCTTGCGAGTCCCGACCGTGAGGATCAAGGGGCCGTTTCCGAGGGCCAAGCGCTGTCGCACCTCCGCCTCGGGGACGGCGCTCAGGGTGGCCGGTGACCTATGGCCGAGCAGGGTGACGTCGATCCGGTCACCCGGAATGCGCAGATGCCGTTCGATGTCGCCAGCGCCAGCGCGCGAGATGGCGATCAACCGGTCGGCGCGGCGCGCCACGGGTGGGACGACGACTCGCCAGAGGCGTGTGGTGACGTCGATCGCCGCCCCAGTGAGCCAGGTGGTGTCGGCGATCGTGACTACGTTGACCGCGCGGGTCCGCAGCGGGGCGGTCAGGGCCACGCTGTGGAGCAGGTCAGCCTGGGCGCCGGCCAGCGGGCCGAGCAGGGAGAGCTCGGTGATCGCTTTCAGGCCGCGGACTCCGAACAGCGGGTGGCTGACCAGCCGCACCTCGCTAGCCCAGTCGGTCTGGGCGAGGTGCTCACGGCCCACCGGGGAGCAGTAGACGCTGAAGCGTGTCTGGGGTGCGAGCCGGACGAGCTCGGGCACCAGCTCGCGCACGTAGGTGTCCAGTCCCCCCATCCCGGGCAACAGGAAGATCGCGTTGATCGCGACTCGCGGCGGGACGGGCGTGGTCACCGTGGGACAACGAACTCGGCGCGGATGTTCATCGCTGGGAAGCGAAAGGCCAGGTACTTCTCATACGTGTCCGGGAAACGGTTCGCGAAGTACTCGATTCCCGCGAGCCGGAAGGGCAGCCACAAGTCCAGGGTTACGTGCACGATCTCAAAGCGGGCGGTCGTGTAGTGCGCGAACCCCGGCTCGGCCAGCGAGCGAATGGCCAGGGCCGAGAAGTAGTGCCGGTGGGTCGGGTCCCCGTAGGCCAGCACCGACGAGAAATGCGGCGTGCGTAGCTGCAACCGGCCGCCCCGGCGCAGCACCCGGTGCAGCTCCTCGATCACGCGGACAGGCTCGTGCACGTGCTCCAGGACATCTTGCATGAGCACGTGGTCAAAGCTCGAAGTCTCGAATGGATAGGGGAACTCGTCGAGGTTGTGTACGACATCCGCGTCCGTGTCGGGGGACATATCGAGCCCCACCGCTCCCGGCGTCTTGGCCGAGCCGCAGCCGACGTCGAGCACGGCACCCGGGCTGGCCGGGACGAGGTCGTACTGGTGGGGATCAGTAAGGGCGAGCAGCCGTCTGGGCAGCGGGATCATCGCCGTCGGAACCTAGCGGCCACGGCGTACACACGGCCCTACGACGCGAGTGACCGCACCTCGATCACCGACTGGGCGGCCCGTAGGAGCCGAGCATCGAAAGTGATGAGCGGCATCTCGAGGCGCTCGGCGAGGGCGACGTACAGGGCGTCGTAAAAAGAGAGGTTGGGCCGCAGCTCGAACGCGCGGGCGAGTAATCCGAGATGAGGGACGCGGTGGATCGGGAGCGCGACGAGGTCGCCCAACGCCGCCGTCGCCCGAGCAGGGTCGATCGCCCCCGACGCCGCCGCCCGCCTGAGCACGTGCCCGACCTCGGCGTCGACGAGGTGGGGAGCCCAGAGAAACTCGAGCTCGGTCAGCACGGCCGCCCGCGCTGCCTGGGCGTGCTCGGCCCCGGCCAGGTACTCCGCCACCACCGAGGCGTCGACGACCGGCAAGCTCTCAGCCTTCGCGGATCGAACGCAGCGACTCGAGAATGAACTCGGAGGGCAGCCCGGAGCGGCCGCGGGCGGCGATGCGCGCGTCGAGCTCCTGGATCGACGGCTGAGCCGCCGCTGCCTCGAGGTCCTGCTTGATGTAGTCCGACAGGCTGAGTCCCGCCGCCGACGCGCGGGCCTTGAGCACCCGGTGCACGCCTTCGGGGACGTCACGCACCTGGATCATCTTGGTCATGTGCTCCACCATAATACATGTGCGCCACATGACGGACTGCGGGCCGGGCAGCGAAGACGCGCGCCCCCGCGTCCCGGTAGCCTCGGGCGCATGCCCGAGAACACAGCCGTGCTGGCTCAACTCGCCGTCGGAGTGGGTGCCAATGTCGCTCCCGGTCAGACGGTCGCGGTGCGGGCCCAGCTCGGTCAGGAGCCACTCGCTCGTGCGATCGTCGCTGCCGCGTATGACGCCGGTGCGCACCAGGTGGAGGTCAACTACGGCGATCCCTACGTGCAGCGGGCGCGCCTCGAGCACGCCCCCGATGAAGCGCTGGGCTCGGTGATCCCCTGGGTCCGTCGCCGCCCCCTGGAGCTGGCCGAGCTTCAGGGCTCGCTGATCAGCCTCAGCGGGCCCGCCGCGCCCGGGCTGCTGGATGACATCGACCCCGGCCGGATCGGGCGTGACACGGTGGCGATCAAAGAGAACATCCAAGTGATCGCGGACCGAGCCATCAACTGGACGATCGTGCCCGGTCCGAGTGGGCCGTGGGCGTCCCTGGTCCATCCTGACCTGGGCGAAGACGATGCGCTCGCCCGGCTCTGGTCGGAGATCGTCCACGTCTGCCGGCTGGACGAGGGCGACCCGGAGGCCGCCTGGCGCGCCCGTGCCGCCGAGCTCGCCGACGCCGCCCGCCGCCTCACGGAGGCGGAGCTCGACGGCCTGCGCTTCGTCGGTCCCGGCACTGATCTGACCGTTGGCCTGCTGCCGGGCGTGCGCTGGTCGGGCGGCAGCTTCGAGACCCGGTGGGGCCGCTGGCACATCCCCAACGTTCCCACCGAGGAGGTGTTCACCAGCCCCGACCCGGAGCGCACCGCGGGCACGGTGACCTCGACCAAGCCGTTGCTGGTATCGGGTCGAGCGGTGATGGGATTGCGCATCCGCTTCGAGGGCGGCCGGGCGGTGCAGATCGATGCCGACGAGGGCGCCGGGTTGCTGCGCGAGCTCGTGGCCCGCGACCAAGACGCCAATCGCCTGGGCGAGGTGGCGTTGGTCGACTCCAGCGGCCGCATCGGCGCCACCGGCACGGTCTTTCACGACACGCTGCTCGACGATAACGCGGCCAGCCACATCGCGCTCGGCGCCGGCTTCAAGCATCTCAGCGAAGGGGAGAGCACCGATCGCATCAACCAGAGCGCGGTCCACACCGACTTCATGGTCGGCGGCCCCGAGGTCGACGTCACCGGCCTGACCCGCGACGGACGCGAGATCCCGGTCCTCATGGGCCAGCGCTGGAAGATCTGATCGCGCCGTGGAGAGGCTCGAGACCAAACTGAGCGGGCCGGTGCGACTGGCCCCGGTGGTTCACGGTGACGAGCGCGGATTCTTTCTGGAGGCTTACCGGCGGATCCGCTTCGCCGAGCTCGGCGTCGATGTCGACTTCGTCCAGGACAACCATTCACGCTCGGCGCGCGGGATCGTGCGCGGCATGCACTTCCAGCCCGGGCAGGCCAAGCTTGTCCGCTGCATGCGCGGAGCGATTTTCGACGTACTGGTCGACATCCGGCGCGGCTCGCCCTGGTTCGGGCACTGGGAGGGCTTCCAGCTCGATGACTCCGAGCACCATCAGCTCTACGTTCCCGACGGTTTCGCTCACGGCTTCTGCGTTCTCTCAGACGTTGCCGATGTGGCGTACAAGACCTCGGCCTACTACGATGCCGAACTCGAAGGAGGGTTCGCGTTCGACGATCCCGGGGTCGCGATCGAGTGGCCGGCCGACCAGCCGCTGATCGCCTCTGACCGCGATCGATCCGCCCCGACGCTCGCCGAACTCGAGCCCACGCTTCCCTTTGCCTATGCGCCCGCTGCGTGACCGCCTCGCCGTGACGCCCGCCCAGTACCGGCGGGTGGCTTACTTCACGCTCGCCTCGCTGAGCCTGATCGTCCTCACCGGCGCTGCGGTCCGGCTGACCGGTTCCGGCCTGGGCTGCCCGGACTGGCCCAAGTGCTACGGCAACGCCCTGCCGCCGATCTCCACTCACGCCCTGATCGAGTTCGGCAACCGCGCGATTTCGGGCCTGGTCGGGGTGCTGACGGTGGTCGCGGTCGTGCTTGCCGCCACGCGCCGTCCGTTCCGGCGCGACCTGCTCGTGCTCTCGGCCCTGCTTCCCCTGGGCGTGCTGGCGCAGGCCGTACTGGGCGGCTTTACCGTGCGGGAGCATCTGGCGCCAGGATTCGTGATGGCGCACTTCAGCCTCTCGATGCTGATCCTGATCGCCGCCGTCGCGCTGGCGTGGCGCGCGCGCTATGAGCCCGGCGCGCGGCCGCGCTCTGACGAGCGGCTGGGCGTCTGGTCGGTGCGCGCGCTCGTGCCGCTGGGCGCGTTGACGATCGTGGCCGGCACCGCCGCCACCGCCGCTGGCCCCCACGCCGGCGGCTCGCCGGGGCAGCGGATCCACCGGTTGACCTTCAAGGGCGCCGACACGCTGATGTGGGTCGTGCATCAACACGCCACGATCGCCGCGGTGTTCGGGGTGGCGGTGATCGCGGTCTGGTTCTTGCTGCGCCGTCGCGGCGGCACCGAGGCGGTACTCGAACCGCTCACGATCTTGGGGGTCCTGCTCGCCGCTCAGGGCCTGGTGGGCAGCGTCCAGTACGAGCTGCACCTGCCGACTGACATGGTCTGGGTGCATGTCTCGCTGGCCACCGCGAGCTGGCTCGTGGTCCTGTGGGCGGTGGCCGCTGCCGGCCGGCTCACACCTGCCCGGGCTCGGGCGATCGCCCCGGACGCGTCCGTCGCCCCGCACGAGTTCGAAGTCGCCGGACGGGTCTAGTTTTCGGGACTGACGTGACGGTTCTGCCCGAGTGACGGAGGCGCTCGGTACGATCGCTGGCGCGATGTCGGTCGACCGTCCCACTGATCTGTCGGCTCCCGTCCGCGGGGCCGACGCCTCGCTCAGCATCCTGGTCGTCGACGACGAGTCCGATCTGCGCGAGATGCTCACCCGTTCCTTCTCCCGTGAGGGCCATCGGGTCCTGGCGGTCGCCGACGGGCGGGCGGCGATCGACCGGGCCAGCACCGACCATTTCGACATCGTCCTGCTCGATGTCGCGCTCGGCGCGGGCCCCGACGGCTACGAGGTCTGCCGGACCCTGCGCAGCCGCCGCAACGTGGTCCCGATCATCATGCTGACAGCGCTGGACTCCGAGGCCGACGCGGTATTGGGCCTCGAGGCTGGAGCGGACGATTACGTGACCAAGCCGTTCGGCCTGGCCGAGCTGCGCAGCCGGATTCGCGCGGTGTTGCGGCGCGCGGGAACCCGGGCGATGGGCGACGAGGTGCTCGTCGTTGGTCCGATCTCGCTGGACCGAGCCCAGCGCGAGGTCATGATCGGAGGCGAGCCGGTCAAGCTGACCTTCTCGGAGTTCGAGCTACTCGACGCGCTGATGACCGATCCGGGAAGGCTGCTCAATCGCCAGGAGCTCCTGCGGGCGATCTGGGGTGACAGCGCCTACCGCGATCCGCGCGCGATCGACGTGCACATCCGCCACCTGCGCGAGAAGCTCGAACCCGAGCCCGAGAAGCCGCGCTACATCCTCACCGTGCGCGGCGCCGGATATCGACTTCGAGGACCGTAGATGAGGGGGATGTCGCGGCCGAGCGGCGCACTGGGGCTCCGCAGCCGGATCGTGGGCGTCGTCCTGGTGACCACCGTGGCCACGCTGGTCGTGGCCGCGCTCGCCCTGTTGAATCCGCTCGAGCAGAGCCTGCGCCGGGCTGAGCAGTCGACCCTCCGGCGCGACCTGGGCCGCCACACCGTGGCCGCCTTCGCCAACCTCGATCTGACCGCCATCACCACCTCGCCGGCGGCGCTGGATGCGCTCGTCACCCAGCAGAAGCAGTTGGCCAGCCGGATCGGCGCCGCCACCGTCAACATCCTCGCCGACCCTGCGGCCAACGGCACGGGCAGCCACCCACTGCTCCCGCGCGACACCGATGATCCCTACGACGACGTCGCCGCGGTCTTTCGCACCCGACACTCGAGGTACAGCTTCGGGACGATCGATGGCCGCGAGTACGCGCGGGCGGCGATCCACTTTGTCAGCCGCGACGACCTCCTCTACGTGCTCGCCGTCCGCAAGCCGATCGATCAGATCGCGGGTGCCGTCAACGTCGTCCGCACCGCCTTCCTCACCGCCGCCCTGGCCGGCCTCGCCCTCAGCCTGATCCTCGGCATCCCGCTCGCGGCGACCCTGGTGCGGCGGCTGCGCCGCCTGCGCGAGGCGGCACTCGAGCTCACCCACGACTGGCCGGGCGTCGAGGTCCCGGTGGATCGGGCGCGCGACGAGGTGGGTGACCTGGCTCGCGCCCTGACCCGCATGCAGGAGCGCCTGCGCGAGCAGGAGGAGGCCCGCCGGTCCTTCGTGGCCACGGCGTCGCACGAGTTGCGCACGCCGCTGACCTCGCTGGACGGAATGCTCGAGCTGCTCGACGATGATCTGCGCAGCGAACATCCCGACCTGGAGGACGCTCGCGCCTTGCTCGACCGTGCCCGGGCGCAGTCGCGCCGCCTGGGTCGCCTGGCTGCCGACCTCCTCGATCTTTCCAGGTTGGACGCCAAGGTCGACCTGCGTTCCGAGCCCGTGGAGCTCGGCGAGCTGAGCCGGGCCGTGATGGCCGAGTTCGAGCTCGGGACGGCCGAGGGGGGCATCAGCATCCGCCTCGACGACCACGGCAGCGCAGTCTGGGCGCTCGGCGATCCGGGCAGCATTGCTCGGATCCTGCGCATCCTGCTCGACAACGCCATGCGGATCAGCCCGCCGAACTCGGAGCTGCTGATCGAGCTCCTGGCCGGTGCCGACGCCCGGATCAGCGTGCGCGATCAGGGCCCGGGTGTCGCACCCGAAGATCGCGACCAGATCTTCCGCCGCTTTCAGCGGGGCCGGGACACGCGGCAAGCCGGGTTTGGCCTCGGCCTGGCCATCGGTCGTGAGCTGGCCGAGCGCATGGGGGGCGAGCTGGGGCTCGACGAGCACCAGGGGCCGGGGGCAAGTTTCACGCTGCGCCTCCCGAGCGCGCCGATGCCGGCCAGGACGCTGCTGCCGTCCGGTAGCTGACAGCATCAGCGTCATGGATCGAGCTTTGCTGCAGGCGACGATGGAGGTCGACGACCATCACTGGTGGTACCGAGGTCGGCGCCGGATCATCCGCTCCGAGCTCGACCGTCTGCCGCTCCCGCCCAGGGCCGATATTTTGGACGCCGGGTGCGGCTCGGGCCGGACGCTCGAGGAACTGGTGGATTACGGCACCGTCTCGGGGATCGAGCTCAGCGAGGACGCGGC